>JBDTCD010000099.1:0-10920 GCA_039923755.1 Terrimesophilobacter sp.
TCACCGCCGCCGTCTCGGCGCCGTGGCGCAGCAGACCCGCGATGAACTGCCGCCCCACCGTGGAGAGCTGGTAGGGGGCACCGGGCTCGTGGAAGGCGGTGGTGTCGCCCTCGAAGAGCGACATGTGGGTGTGCATTCCCGAACCCGGATGCTCGGAGAACGGCTTCGGCATGAACGTTGCGTACACGCCCTGCTCGATGGCTACCTCTTTGACGACGGTGCGGAAGGTCATGACGTTATCGGCCGTCGTGAGTCCGTCTGCATAACGGAGGTCGATCTCGTTCTGACCGGGTCCGCCTTCGTGGTGACTGAATTCGACTGAGATGCCGAGATCCTCCAACATCCGCACGGAGCGGCGGCGGAAATCGTGCGCAGTGCCACCAGGCACGTTGTCGAAGTAGCCAGCAGAGTCAACAGGCACCGGCCGGCCGTTGTCGTCGAGCTTGGAGCTCTTGAGCAGGTAAAACTCGATCTCGGGGTGAGTGTAAAACGTGAAGCCGCGTTCGGCGGCCTTCTCCAGCGTGCGCTTCAGGACATTCCGCGGATCGGCGACGGCCGGCTCGCCATCCGGAGTCTTAATGTCACAGAACATCCTGGCCGTGGGGTCGATCTCCCCGCGCCACGGAAGTATCTGGAAAGTTGCGGGATCCGGATGCAACAAAACGTCTGCTTCGTAGAGCCTCGTGAGACCTTCAATCGCCGAGCCATCAATGCCCACGCCCTCGGCGAAGGCCCCCTCGACCTCCGCAGGCGCGATGGCGACAGATTTGAGAGTTCCCACGACATCTGTGAACCAGAGTCTGACGAACTTGACTCCACGCTCCTCGATGGTGCGCAGAACGAAGTCACGCTGCTTGTCCATGAGCTCCTCTCCTGTCACGAGTGCTTTTCACCGTTTTAGGCCCGACTATCAGGCTAGTGGCTAGACTCGCTCCATGACTGATCCTGCTGCGGTGGCCGCCCAGGCGAATCTCAAGAGGGTTCGAACACGGCACTTCCAGTCGGCCAAGGAGAACGGGATCAAGATCACCGGTCTCACGAGCTACGACCAGTTGAGCGCGGGGATCTTCGATAAAGCGGGAATCGACTTCCTGCTGGTGGGAGACTCCGCTGGCAACAACGTGCTCGGCTACGACACGACTCTTCCTGTCACCGTCGACGAACTGATCCCCCTCACTCGCGCCGTGGCGGGCGCCGTGAGCCGCGCTTTTGTCGTCGCCGACATGCCCTTTGGATCGTATGAGAGCGGCCCGGAGGAAGCCCTCCACACGGCGTTTCGGTTCATGAAGGAGACGCACGCGCACGCTGTGAAGCTTGAGGGCGGCGCGAGAAGTGCTGAGCAGATTCGACGCATTGTGTCCGCGGGAATTCCGGTCATGGCGCATATTGGATTCACGCCCCAAAGTGAGCACGGTTTGGGCGGGCATATAATTCAGGGACGCGGCGAAGGGCTCGAGCAGCTTCTCGCCGACGCGCACGCCGTCGAAGATGCCGGTGCGTTCTCTGTGGTGCTGGAGATGGTTCCGGCATCGGCCGCCGCACAGGTGACCAAAGAGTTGCGTATTCCGACAATCGGTGTTGGTGCCGGTCCGGAGGTCGACGGCCAGTTGCTGGTCTGGACAGACTGGGCAGGATTCACCACCGGTCGGATCCCGAAGTTCGTGAAACAGTACGCGAATCTTTCCGGGATCCTCTCGGATGCCGTCACCGCCTATCGGGCAGACGTTGCGAACGGAGCCTATCCGGCCCCCGAGCACAACTACGAGTAACGCAGCAGCCTTTCGGCGCCACCCGCGCCTGGTCCCAGCGGTGCGTCTTCGGCTACAAGGGAAAGAGCACCGTGCACTCGTCAACATCCACCATCATGTCCGATGCCTATGACGCCGTCGTGGGGCGCAGCCCAGGTGACTCCGAGTTTCACCAGGCGGTGAGCGAAGTCCTGGAATCGATCGCTCCCGTCGTCGCGCAACACCCCGAATACATCGACGCCGGCATTCTCCAACGACTCGTGGAACCGGAGCGACAGATCATGTTCCGCGTGCCGTGGGTGGATGACCAGGGCGGTATCCACGTGAACCGCGGATACCGCGTGCAGTTCAACTCGGCGCTCGGGCCATTCAAGGGCGGGTTGCGGTTTCACCCGAGCGTGAACCTGAGCATCATGAAGTTCCTCGGGTTCGAGCAGACCTTCAAGAACGCACTCACCGGTCAGGGTATCGGCGGCGCGAAGGGCGGCAGCGATTTCGACCCACACGGTCGCTCCGACGCAGAGGTCATGCGGTTCTGCCAGAGCTTCATGACGGAGCTCTACCGCCATATCGGCGACCAGACGGATGTTCCCGCAGGCGACATCGGTGTAAGCGGTCGCGAAATCGGCTACCTCTTCGGGCAGTACCGCCGGATGACCAATACCCACCAGTCTGGCGTCCTGACCGGTAAGGGCATCGGCTGGGGCGGGGCGGAAGTCCGCACCGAAGCGACCGGATATGGCACCGTGTACTTCATGCAGGAGATGCTGGGTGTTCGCGGTGACAGTGTCGAAGGCAAGACCGCGATCGTCTCGGGCTCTGGCAACGTTGCGATCTATGCGATCGAGAAGCTCCAGCAACTCGGGGCGAAGCCCATCACCGCCTCCGACTCCTCAGGCTTCATCGTCGATGAAGCTGGAATCGATCTGGACCTCCTCAAGGAGATCAAGGAACGCGGCCGCGAACGCATTCTGACATACGCCAATAGACGCTCAAGCGCACGATTCGTCAATTCCGGACGGGTGTGGGAAGTACCTGGGCAACTCGTGATTCCCTCCGCCACCCAGAACGAGCTTGGCTCCGACGATGCAGCCGCTCTTGTCCGAGGCGGTGTCATCGCTGTCGCGGAGGGCGCGAACATGCCATGCACCCCGGATGCCGTTGAGGCATTCCAGCAAGCGGGAGTTCTCTTCGCCCCAGGCAAGGCCGCGAACGCGGGCGGAGTTGCCGTTTCCGCGCTCGAAATGGCGCAGAATGCTGCGCGTGAACACTGGAGTTTCGAGGAGAGCGAACTGCGGTTGCGTTCGATCATGGCAGACATCCACAGTGCGGCGTATTCTGCCGCTGAACGCTACGGCCATGCGGGAAACTACGTCGTCGGCGCGAATGCCGCCGGTTTCGTGCGCGTTGCTAACGCGATGCTCGCTCAGGGGCTTGTGTAATCCGACTTAGTCGTCTGCCTTGTCTTCGGCCGCCCACTCGCGCGCGCGTTCGGCAACGATCGCGTTGGCACGGGAAGCCTCCTCGCGCGTGGCGAACGGGCCAAGCCGGTCAACCCAGAGGGACTGGGGACCCTCCTCGACTTCCTGGGTTTTCGTGTTGAACCACCACTCGGTCATGAGACCCTCCTTCGCAGCCTAAAATCGATCCTATGCCCAGGGATTCCCACGGACACCTCATCCCGGGACGACTCTCACCACACCGTCAGGTGCCCGATTCCATCGTGCGACCCGAGTATGTGGGCAGGGCCGAACCGACCCTCTCTGGTATCGATGTCTACGACGAAGACGGGATCGACCGCATCCGCGAGTCCGGTCGGATCGCGGCACACGCCATCGATGCGGTCTCTGACGCGATCCGCCCCGGCGTCACCACAGACGAACTCGACCGAATCGGCCACGAGTTCATCATCGCTCACGGCGCATACCCCTCGACCCTCGGGTATCGCGGATTTCCCAAGTCGCTGTGTAGCTCGATTAACGAGGTCGTCTGTCATGGCATCCCCGATGACACCGTGCTGCAAGAGGGCGACATCATCAACATCGACATCACCGCCTACAAGGACGGCATGCACGGCGACACGAACCGAACTTTCCTGGTGGGAGAAGTCGCTCCGGAGGTTGCTGCTCTGGTCGAACGCACCGAAGAGGCATTGCGAAGGGGCATTAAGGCCGCCGCGGTGGGCCGCCGGGTCAACGTCATTGGCCGCGCGATTGAGTCCTACGCGAAACGGTTCGGCTATGGCGTCGTGCGAGACTTCACCGGGCACGGCGTCGGTGAAGCATTTCACTCCGGCCTCGTCATCCCGCACTACGACACCGCCAACTTCACCGACGTCATCGAGCCTGGAATGGTCTTCACTATCGAGCCCATGCTGACGTTGGGTACGACAGGGTGGGACCTTTGGGCCGACGACTGGACCGTCACGACGAAAGATAAGAGCATGAGCGCACAGTTCGAGCACACCATTGTCGTTCGGGACAACGGGATCGAGATCCTCACGGCCAGTGAAAGGGAACCAGCATGACTACGAAAGCTGTCGGCATCGACATTGGCGGCACCGGAATCAAGGGCGCGATCGTCGATGTCTCCAACGGTCACCTTCTCACAGACCGGATGAAGCTCGCGACGCCGCAAGGCGGGGAACCCGAGGCCATTCTGGACACCGTGCTCGCCCTATTCGACCAATTGGGCGACATCGGGCCTGACATTCCCGTCGGCGTGTGCTTCCCAGCGGTCATCATCCACGGAATGACCATGTCCGCGGCCAATGTCTCGAAGAAATGGATCGGTCTCGAGGCCGAGAAGTTGTTCGAGAAAAAGCTCGGTCGCAACATCCACTTTGTCAATGACGCGGATGCTGCAGGCGTCGCCGAAGCCCGATACGGTGCGGCGGTCGGCGCACAGGGGCTCACGATCCTGACCACTCTCGGCACGGGGATAGGCAGTGCGATGCTCTTCCAAGGAGAACTCATCCCCAACTCTGAGCTCGGTCACCTCCAGCTCGACGGGCAGGACGCCGAAAAGCTGGCATCCACTTCCGCAAAGGAGAATGCCAACCTGAGTTGGAAACAGTGGGCGAAACGTCTTCAGCGTTACTACGAGTACCTCGAAAAGATCTTCTCCCCCGACCTCATCCTCGTCGGCGGCGGAATCTCGAAGAGTTCTGAGGAGTTCCTCCCCCTGCTGAAACTTCGCTCGCCGATCAAACCCGCCCAACTCCGCAACAATGCAGGAATTGTGGGAGCCGCCGAGCTGTCCACGAAGGGGTGAATGGGCCGGCTATTACGCCGGGTTCTGTTCCGGTGCTGACGCACCTTCGACGGCCATCTATCTCGGAGCTACGTTGCCGCAGCCCTCTAGCGATCTACCCGGGAACTCGGCGGGCAGCCTTGGCGTTCCCTGTTGATCTTGCTCCGGACGAGGTTTACCCAGCCGACCCGATCACTCGGGCCGCTGGTGGTCTCTTACACCACCGTTTCACCCTTACCCCTGGCCGAAGCCAGTGGCGGTCTGCTTTCTGTTGCACTTTCTCGCGGATTGCTCCGGGTGGGTGTTACCCACCGCCCTGCCCTGTGGAGCCCGGACGTTCCTCGGAGAGCATTGCTGCTCGACGCGACCGTCTTGCCGACCCATTCGCGGCTCAGTCTATCGTGGGTCGATTTTGGTCGGATAGGAGTGCAGCATGGTTGACTTCTCGCATGTCTACTGCACCTGTCGAACCGACCGATCAGCATCCGAAGGAGCCGCATAGCGCCGGCATTGCTGGCAAGCTCAACTGGCTCCGCGCTGGCGTCCTGGGGGCGAACGACGGCATTGTGTCGGTTGCTGCCGTCGTCGTCGGCGTCGCCGGTGCCACCAGCGCGATCGCCGCGATTCTCGCCGCGGGTATCGCTGCGCTGGTCGGTGGAGCCATCTCCATGGCGCTCGGTGAATACGTGTCCGTCAGCAGCCAGAGCGACAGCCAGCGCGCGCTCATTGCCAAGGAACGGCAGGAGCTACGTGACTTTCCTGAAGCAGAACTCGAAGAACTGGCGAGTCTGTACGAGGCCAAAGGGCTCTCGCCTGCCACAGCACGCCAAGTCGCAATCGAGCGCACCGAACACGATGCTCTGGCCGCGCACCTGGAGGAGGAACTCCATATTACGGAGGGCGAGATCGCCAGCCCCTGGCATGCCGCACTCGCGTCCGCGCTCGCCTTCATCCTCGGCGCGATACTTCCCATGGTGGCGATCCTTTTGCCGCCCGAGCCTGTGCGAATTCCGATCACGTTCGCGGCTGTGCTGATTTCCTTAGCCATCACCGGCGCGGTCGGAGCAAAAATCGGCGGTAGTTCAATACTTCGCCCCACCCTGCGGGTCCTCATCGGCGGCGCACTCGCCTTGATCGTCACCTTCGCGATCGGATCGCTGCTCGGCACTTCTGGGCTCATTTAGCCCGATAAAACCTGAGCGGATTCACATCTTTCAGGGTGCCGTTTCACATTCCTTACATAGCATGAGGAGCGAGTCTGAGTTCGGTAAACGATCGTGGTGCCCGATTCAGGAAGAGCTGCCATGTTGACGCAGGATGCGGTGCGCAGGCCCGATGCTCGCGGCCGCGCCTCGATGAGTGCTCCGCGCTCCAATCTGATCCGGCTCCGGCGACAGCGCGAGAGACGATCGGGGGCCCTGATAGTCATCTTGTGGGTGTCAGGAATTGTGGCCGGTACCCTCGCACTCCCCGGAATGACCGCTACCCAGTCGGGTGATTTTGGCGGCATCATGACCGACATAGGCATCGTCACTGGCCTCGTCGGTACCGACCTCATCCTCGTCATGCTCATACTCGCCGCTCGGATTCCGATCGTTGATCGCGCAATTGGGCACGATCGAGCGATCGCGGTTCACCGAAGTATGGGAAAGCCCGTTCTTTACCTATTGCTCGCCCACGCGATCTTCCTCCTGATCGGATACGGAGCCAGCCAGGGCCTCAACCCGGTGTCAGAGATCTGGAGCATGTTGGCGATCCCCGACTTGCCTCTGGCCTTCGTCGGACTCGGCGCAGTGGTCGCCGTCGTCGTCACCTCCGTGATTGCCGTGCGCAAACGCTTCAGTTACGAGTCCTGGCACCTCATCCATCTGCTTGGCTATGCTGCCGTGCTGGTCGCCATTCCTCACGAATTGAGTGTCGGTGGCATCCTCACCAACGGGTCGATTCAGCGGGCGTACTGGATCTCGCTCTACATCGTCGCCTTCGGAGCGGTGATTGCCTTTCGATTCGTCGAGCCGATTCTCTCCAGTGTTCGCCACCGCATCGTCGTTGATCGCGTGGAAAAGTTATCCCCCGGTGTCACCTCCATTTACCTCCGTGGCCACAATCTGGCGTCGCTGGGCGCCCGAGGCGGCCAATTCTTCGTCTGGCGATTCTGGAGTGCGCACACCTGGTGGCATGCTCACCCGGTTTCCCTCTCGATGACTCCGAATAACGACATCGCGAGAATCACGTTGCGCAGTGTTGGCGATGGTACCCGCGCGATCAGCGAGGTGAAGCCGGGAACTCGGGTCTCGATCGAGGGACCATACGGGATTTTCACCGATCTCGCGCGTACGTCACCGCACCTTGCCATTATCGCGGCGGGGATCGGCGTGACTCCGGTGTGCTCGATGCTCCAACAGTCCAACCTCCTCCGCGGTGAGACAACGGTGCTCCTTCGCGCATCCACCACGGCCAAGACGGCACTGTGGGATGAAACGGTAGCCTTGGCCGTGAGCAAGGGCGCTGAGGTGTACAGCATGGTTGGTCCACGTTCCGCACTCGGGGCTGGTTGGATGACGGAGGAAGATGCCCGTCGCGGTGTGACCCTGCGCAGCGTTTTTCCGAAGCTGGCGACTTCCGATCTCTACATCTGCGGTCCGAGTGCATGGCTTCACCTGGTGGAGGCGGATGCTCGCGCCAGCGGGCTGGCTTCCCACCAAATCCACTCGGAAAGGTTCGAGTGGTGAGAACACGCACGGCGGTGACAGTGGCCTTTGCGTCGGTGAGCGCCGTGCTCATCGGGTGGCAGTTCGGTGCAACAACCCTCGCGCCATCCGCCACACCGAGCGCCGCAGCAAGTTCATCTGCAGAGCGCACGATCACCGGGAGCAGCGTCGACACCCCGTATGGCTCGGTCCAGGTCGCCATTACCGTGTCCGGAAAATCCATCTCAGAGGTTTCCGCAGTGCATTTGACCGACCAGGGTGGGCGCTCCGTACAGATCAGCAACTATGCGGCTCCCATTCTGCGCGGGGAGGTTCTTCAGTCCCAAACGGCCAAAGTCAACATGGTGAGCGGGGCGACGTATACGAGCGAGGCATATTTGAGTTCACTGCAATCCGCACTCGATCAACTCGGTGGTTGACACCGTGCGATTCACCTTCTCCACCATGGGCACCGTCGTCTCCACTCAGTGGCAGCAATCCCAACCGATGACGTCGACGGAATCCCTGATCTCAGCGGAAGTCGAGAAGGTCTTCGCCGATTTCAATCTCACCTTTAGCCTGTATCTTGAGGACTCTGAGCTCTCCCGGATTGCACGCGGAGCGCTGAAACTCGAAGACTCGAGTGAGCAGATGCGATCGGTATATGCTCAGGCCCTCGAGTGGAGGTCTGCGACATTGGGAGCGTTCACGCCGCATCGTCGTGACGGCGTCATCGACCTCAACGGCATCGTCAAGGCGCTCGCTATCGAGCGGTCAGGGACCGTATTCGAGGAGGCCGGCGTCGACAATTGGAGCGTTAACGCCGGTGGTGACGTCCTCTGCGGCACCTCCACACGTGGCCACACAGTGGGTATCGTCGATCCGGCAGATCGCCAACGACTCCTGTGCGCCGTCACCCTGGGGACCGGCCGCCGCGCGATGGCGACATCCGGCAATGCTGAGCGAGGCGATCATATTTGGGCACTCACACCCTCCGCAGTCGGCGTGTTCGCCCAGGTCACCGTCATGGCCACCGATATCGTCACCGCGGATGTTCTGGCGACAGCAATAGTGGCCGGCGGGCCCGAAACCCTGGATGACGTCACCTCCCGCTGGGATGTGGACGTTCTCACCATCGATTCCGCTGGGTCCTTCAGGGCAACCCCCGGTTTCCAGGGGGCGCTGGAGCGGTCAGACCACTCCGATGTCGGTTAGCCGATGTCGGTTAGCCGAAGTCGGCGCGAAGGTCCATCGCTTTATTAGCCGCAGCATCTGCGCGCGTGTTCCGTTCACGCGGGATCCACTCGAAGCGCACCGGGGTTCCGGTGAGGAGTTGCCTGGCGACTGCGGCGAGTTCGGCCATGTCGGGGTGTTTAATCTTCCAGCGGCCTGACATTTGTTCGACGACCAGCTTTGAGTCCATGCGCACGTGCAGCTCGGCATCCGGATCGATCGCCAGAGCACGCCGGACACCCTCGATGAGTGCGGTGTACTCTGCAACGTTGTTCGAGACAACTCCGAGATAGCGGCCAACCTCGGCGAGAACCTCGCCGGTTACCGGGTCAATGACGACAGAGCCGCTACCCGCCTGGCCCGGGTTACCCCGTGAACCTCCGTCAGCTTCGATCAGGAGTTGCCTGGCCATCAAATGCCCGACTCGGCCGTGCGCACCAAAATGGCGTTGCTGTCAGGGCAGAGCACAACGTCATCCGGCGCCGCAGCGCGAATGGCCGCCATGTCGCTCTCGTTGAGCCTCACTCCGCTTGCACTCGAGACACCACCTCGCAACATTGACGCACCCGTACCGTAGCGCTCGCGCTGGCGTTCGTACAGCGCCACGAGCTCGGGGGGAAGCTTGCCGACGAGCTCGACGCGATTGGCGAGGGCGTGATCACGCTCACCGCCGATCGTGGCGAGTCCGGCATCCCGTGAGGCTTCCTCCTCGGAAAGCTTCACCCGGAGTTCGTCGTGCAGAGCCGACGACGTGGACGCCGCCAATTCAAGCTCCTCGATCCGCTCCATAACGGCCAGCTCGATGTCCTCGAGGTCAGACTGGCGTTTTCGCAACGAGGACAGCTCGGCTTCGAGTCCTGCAACATCCTTCACCGAGGATGTGGTCTCCAACCGCTCGGTGTCGCGCTTGATCCGCGCCTCTACCACCTCGACATCAGACTCCACCCGCTTAAGTTCGGTTTGCGCATCTTCGAGCGCCCCGCTGTCACCGACGCCTGCACGCCGTGCCTCCTCTGCCTCCGCCGTCAGCGACGCAATCGTGGCGAGTTCGGGCAGGGAGTTCGCTTTGTGCGCGAGTTGCTGCAACTTCGTATCGATCGCCTGGAGGTCGAGGAGGACCGCCTGGTCCTCTGGGCTTGCTTTCAACGGCATTGCGGGGAAACCATCTCTCTGTCGTCGCTACTGGATTATCGCAAAATCCCACGGGTCGGTGCGGAGTTCGCTGACCGTCACCGTAACACCGGGCAGAGCCTCGCGCAGTTCGGCCGCCGCCGTGTCCAGCCACAACCACTCACTCGCCCAGTGCGACACGTCGATGAGCGCCGGACCGCCGGCAAGTTTCGCTGTCTCCCGGAACGCCGAGGCCGGATGATGTCGGAGGTCGGACGTGATGAACACATCCGCGCCCTGCACCGCTGGCTCATCAAGGTAGCTGTCGCCCGCGCCCGCACACACGGCGACCGTCGTGACCGAGGCGTCGAAGTCCCCTGAGACCCGCACGCCTGAAGCTGTGGGCGGCAACAACTCCGCGAGCATGCGCGCGAGCCTTCCGAGCGTCGTCGGGTGAGGCAACCTCCCCACGCGCCCAATGCCGCCGGAGGTTCGCTCACCGTTCACGATCGGCACAGCGGAGGCAAGCCCGAGACGAGCGGCAAGCACCGCCGATGTGCCGGTGCTCACCACATCGGCGTTTGTGTGGGCGGCGTAGAGGGCGCAACCGCCGCGGATGAGCCTGGACACCACTGCGCCCTTGAATCGATCCTCAGCGACGCTCGTGACTCCGCGCAGGAGCAACGGGTGATGCGCCAAGAGAAGTCCTGCACCGGCCGCCACTGCCTCATCCGCGGTGTCGGGCACCGCATCCACGGTCAGGTGAATGTGTTCGACTACCGCATTCCGGTCACCGACAAGCAGCCCGATCGCGTCCCAATCCTCTGCCCCATGCAGCGGCCACAGTCGCTCTGCGACTCTGATGATGTCGGAGACGGTGAGGTTGG
>JBDTCD010000100.1:0-3459 GCA_039923755.1 Terrimesophilobacter sp.
GCCACCTGGCTACCTTGCGTTGAGTCTGTCTGAAAACCCGATGATTCCCTGCATTGATGATGGTGTGCCGCTCAACCCGACACTCATGCCTGATCGTCTGAGTGCACGACAATCGTTGGTGCCGCCAGGTTCAGCAGAACATCATGGGTGACCGATCCGAGAATCGTCTGCTGCGCACCCTCCCGCCGTGAACTCCCGACGACCAGCAATGCGGCCGCGCTCGACGCATCCAGCAACGCCTCCGCCGACGGCCGATGAATTGCACGAAGCCTCAGATCGACGTCAGCGTGCACGTCCTTCGCGATTCGCGAGGCTTCAGTGAGCAGTTCCGTCGCATCCGCCTCGAGACTCGTGTCTCGTTCCTTTTCGAGTTCCTTCAGGGTTTCAGGGAGCTTCGGTGCGTACCACGCTCGCATCAGGGTCAGCGTCTGGCCTCTGCGCCCGGCCTCTGCCGCAGCGAATCGAATTGCGGCACGCCCGGCGGGAGAGCCGTCAACGCCGACGACCACACCGTGCGCGTCGGCCAGCCAGCCTTGCGGAATGACGGCGACGTGTGAATGAGCACCGGCGGCCAGTTGAAGGCTCCGTGAGCCGAAGATCTTGCCGTGAATGTATCCGGTCTTGTGCGTACCAACGACGGTGAGACCCCCGTCGCCGGAGACGTCGATCAACTCCCAGATCGGACTTCCAGTGAGCAGTCTACCGATGACCTCGATGTCAGGCGCGAGCGAGCGCGCATACTCAACCTCTGCATCGAGAACGTCGCGCGCGGCCCTGTTGAGCTCGTCGGCCATGCGTGTGCCGATCATGCCCCAATCGTCGTCAACGACATGCAGCAGGGCAATCGACTCGCCCGCCACAGCGGCCCGTTGGACGCCCCAGCGCAACGCTGCACGACCGACATCAGTCCCGTCAACTCCTACAAGGATCGTCTTCGTCATGGCTCTTTCTCCGTTTTTCAGTCCAACTCGCTACCGGTTTTGAGGCACGGCGACTTTCGCTCACCGACACCGACCATGAGCCTCATACTCCACCGGCCGCTCACCGGCGAACAGTGCCATAAGTCCTGCATCGTTGCGCCGGACCAGCCGACCGCGTCGTGCCTCATGTCAATGTGCTCGCGAAATGATTTGTGCGTGCCTCACGTATTGTGCTCGCGAAACTTAGGCGGCGTGGGGTGCTTGGGCGTAGGTTGCGGCCTCGGCCAGGATGATCAGGCGGTGTTGGATTTGGGTGATCTGTTCGGTGATCTCGGCCAGGTCCACGCTGGCGTGCAGGGCGGTCAGACGGTTGCGTTCGGGTGGGAGCAGTATCCCGGTGTCCAGGATCCGATCCGCGGGAGTGCGCGGTTTATCGTAGGTTCGCACGGTTCTGCCTGATCTGGTGACACGCCAGCCGGTGACTTTCGTGGTCGGTAGGAACAGGTTCTTGCGCAGGTTCACCAGTACCCACAACTTGTTCAGCAGGTCCAGCTCGTCTTCGGTGTCGTACCGGTAGCCGAACGCTGATTTGCGCACGATCGCCCCGTTCTTCTGTTCCACGAACGGGTTGTCGTTGGAGTGTTGCGGTCGGGACCGGGTCATCCGAATGTCGTGTTGGTTGGCCCATTTTGTGACCGGGTCGTTGAGGAATTCACTGCCGTTGTCCGAGTGCACATGATCGATCGGGTAGGGGAAGTCGGTGTTGATCTCATCCATCGCTTCGGCCACCCACACGGCGGCCTTATTACGGATCGCCTTATTGATCGTCCACCCGGTGAACACGTCTGTGACGGTCAACGTGAACGCGTACTGGCCGCGGGTGGTGTGTCCGCAGTGCGCGACAGTATCGATCGCGACCAGGCCCGGCTGCCAGTCGATCGCCGCCACATGGGTCATGATCGGGATCGCCTCGGCATGCCGGTTCTTCCTCGAGCGTGTTGTGGACTTCCCGCCCGGATGCAGGCCGCGCTTATACGGGGCCAGGAGTCGATCGATTGTCGCAGGGGACATCCGCAACAACTGTTCACGCACCTGAGGGCTGTATCGGGTCGCTGACTGACCGAACGAACCCGTTGCCGTGTGGGCTTGCATGTTGGCCAGAGTGGCGGCCATGATCGGGGCCAAATACTTCCCACACGGTCGCCCGGTCACCTGCCACACCCGTTGCAACACTTTCAACGTGTCATACGTGTAGGTGCGCGGTCGCGGACGACGGGTCACCGCACGGGCCGGCCCACACCGGGCCGTGGCGGCGGCCAACTGTCGGCGGGCGTTGGCCCGCGACCAGCCGACCTCGGCCATCAGCCGGTCCAGGACCTGCCCCTTGGCCTTCTTGCCCGCGGACGCGTACGCCCGGGCTTCCTTCTTCGTGATCTCCCGACGAGCAGACAACGACAACTCCGAACTCATCCATCAAGCACACCGCAGCACCCAAACGGCCGCCGACATTTCGCGAGCATTTTCCAAATGAGGCACGCACCCCATTACGCGAGCACTTTAGATGAGTCTCGTCGCGACGTCCATACCTCAAGCGCGGATGGTACCCTGACAAAGAGAACAGTTGTTCGCTATGCGCGCAAATCACTTGAAGTTGCGGATACTAACTCGGCAGCAGCCGCGTCCGATTGAACCGATGCCACATGGATCCAGGCCGATATCGGCCGCAACGAGAGGGTGGGTATGTTATGACTGCGAAGAACCTGCAAGAAATCTTGGACAATGCAGGCAACACGGTCGAGCTTTTGCGTAACTCCCAGCTCGGCTCATATGTCTACCCCGTAGTCGCCTATGAGTTCACGAACTGGCAAACCGAGGTGCGCGCCTGGCAGCACACTGCGGTGCTGTACGACCAGACGCACCACATGGACAATCTCTTCATCAAGGGACCGGATGCCATCAAGCTCATCTCCGAGACCGCGATCAACAGCGTGGCAAACTTCCCCGTCGATCGGGCCAAGCAGTATGTGCCCACGACGCCGGCAGGGTTCGTCATCGGTGACGGCATCCTTTTCCACGAGGCCGAGAATGAGTACACCTTCGTCGGACGCGCACCGGTTTCGGACTGGCTGCTCTTTCAGGGAGAGACGGGGGGCTATGACGCCGAGGTGATCAGAGACGCCCGCTCGCCCATGCGTCCGATGGGTAAGGCTGTCAGCCGTCAGTATTATCGCTTCCAAATTCAGGGGCCGAACGCGTGGCAGGTCATCGAAAAGCTCAACGGTGCGCCCGTCGACCAGCTCAAGTTCTTTTCTATGAGCCACATGAACATCGACGGCACACAGGTGCGCACCCTGCGCCATGGAATGGCTGGAGCCCCTGGCGTCGAGATCTGGGGCCCGTACGCAGACTACGACCGGATTCGCAATGCGGTCCTCACGGCCGGTGAAGAATTCGGCCTCCTAGCCGTCGGTGCGCGGGCGTACTCGTCTAACACGCTCGAGTCCGGCTGGATCCCGTCGCCTCTACCTGCCATCTACAC
>JBDTCD010000101.1:0-4284 GCA_039923755.1 Terrimesophilobacter sp.
AGGCAATCGCGGGCTCTGGGCCGAGCATCCAGGGTGCGCGTCACCGTAAATCTCATCGTGGTTCCTGATGAGGCGCTCAGTGAACCGATCACCCGGATCGGTCGGAAAAACGACTCGGCGATCGTGCGACTCTCCGTTCTGCCGATGGTTCTTCGCGATGGTCTCGGCGGGCAGCGACTCAGTATCGAGGACGTCTTCGACGTTCGAAGCAGGCTGCAGCACAGCATCCAGTTCGTCTGAGGCCGGTACTCGCCTACTCTCGGTAGGATCGAGTCGTGACTCCAAACCTCACGACGGAACATGACCGCTGGAACGAGCGGCAGGCACTCGCTGAAGCGATGATTCCCCTGATTGGGAAGCTTTACCGGGAACACGGAGTCGTCACGTCGATCTACGGGCGGCGGCTCATCAACCAGTCGCCGGTCGACATCCTCAAGGCGCACCGGTTCGCCCGCAAGGTCAATGAGGTCGAGTTGCCGATCGAGGAGACATTCCCGCTCCTCACGGCGCTCGCCGACCTGGAGCTGTCTTCGGCTTCCGTGGATCTGGCAAAGCTCGTCGTACGGTTCCGGGAAGACGACCGTGATCTCGAGTCTTTCTTGCGTGATGAGCTCGCACCGATCGTGGGTGGCGAACCGATGGAGAGCGGCGGCACGGATGTCATCCTGTACGGGTTTGGACGGATCGGGCGCCTGCTCGCCCGCATCCTCATCGCTCACGCCGGCAACGGCGAGGGGCTCCGCCTGCGCGCGATTGTCGTCCGCAAGGGTTCGGAGGACGACCTCACGAAGCGCGCGAGCCTGCTGCGCCGGGACTCCATTCATGGTCCGTTTGACGGAACCATCACGGTAAATCTCGAGAACAACACAATTCTGGCTAATGGCACCCTCATCCAGGTCATCTACTCCGACGACCCGTCCACCGTGGACTACACGAAGTACGGCATCCATGACGCGATCGTCGTCGACAACACCGGTCGGTGGCGCGACCGCGATGGCCTCGGTCAACACCTGAAGAGCAAGGGTGTCTCGCGGGTACTCCTGACCGCACCCGGCAAGGGTGACATCAAGAACATCGTCCACGGCATCAACCACGACACCGTCACGCAGGCAGACGAGATTGTCTCCGCCGCATCCTGCACGACGAACGCTATCGTTCCTGTGCTGAAGGCGATCCAGGACAAGTACGGCATTGCTCATGGCCACGTGGAGACGGTGCACTCGTACACGAACGACCAGAATCTGACCGACAACTTCCACAAGGGGAACCGCCGCGGTCGCTCAGCTCCCATGAACATGGTTATCACCGAGACTGGTGCCGCCAGCGCGGTCGCAAAGGCGATTCCGGAACTCGCAGGAAAGCTCACCGGCAACGCCATCAGGGTGCCAACCCCCAATGTGTCGATGGCGATTCTGAACCTCATCCTCGACCGTGAGGCGCCGGTTGCGGAGGTCAATTCATACTTGCGTGGTTTGTCGCTCGACTCCGCTCTGCAGCAGCAGATCGACTTCATCGATTCGCCGGAGGTGGTGTCGTCTGATTTCATTGGATCGCACCGCGCGGGAATCGTCGATGGCCTTGCCACCATCAGCAGCGGAACAAACCTTGTCCTCTACGTCTGGTACGACAACGAGTACGGCTACAGCAGTCAGGTTGTGCGGGTTCTCGAGCATATGGCAGCAACGCATCCGCGGGTGTTTCCCACGCGCACGCTCGCCGCTGGGGTTTGACCGGGTGTCCGGCGCGCGATTCGTGTGGGAAACCTCACGTTTCGACCATGGGCAACGTTAGCCGGGTATGAGACCTTTCGAGCGCATAGTCGAAGAACACGGTGCGCGCGTTCTGCGGGTGTGCCGCGCGGTGGTCGGACCGATCGACGCAGACGATGCCTGGTCGGAAACATTCCTTTCTGCACTCACTGCCTACCCGACCCTGACACCGGATTCCGATGTTCAAGCGTGGCTCGTCACGATCGCTCATCGTAAAGCCATCGACGTACTTCGGGCGCGAGCCCGCAGAGCCATTCCCGTCGGCGAAGTCCCTGAGCGGGCGGGCACGCTCGGAATCCCCGATGACACAGCAAGAGAAGTCTGGTCCGTCGTGGCTGCGCTGCCGGAACGCCAGAGGCTCGCAGTCGCGTATCACTACTTCGGCGGTTTGCCCCATGCAGCGACCGCGCACCTCATCGGCGGCTCCGTCGAATCGGTACGGCGGGCGGCATCCGACGGCATTGCGGCACTGAGAAAGTTTTACGTCACCACGGAACGGAGTGAAACATCATGACGACAATACTGGACGCAGTGGAGCGGGTCGAACCTGCCGAACTCGCACGCGCGCACGACATCCTGGAGAAGGCGGCCGGCCGGAGCGGGGCGCTCGATGTCGCATACCGCATGGTCGATTCTCCACTCGGGGTGCTCTTGGTCGCGGCTACCGAACGTGGCATCGTGCGGATCGCTTTCGCACGCGAAAACCACGATGAGGTTCTGCAGAACCTCGCGGAGCATCTCAGTCCTCGAATTCTTCGCGCACCAGCGCGACTGGATGAGGCGGCACGGGAGCTCGACGAGTACTTCACCGGCTATCGCACCGCATTCGACTTGCCTCTCGATCTGAGCCTGTCAAAGGGATTCCGACTCACCGTTCTCGAGCACCTCCTGGCAATCACTTACGGCCACACGGAGAGTTACACGGAAGTCGCTGCCGCGGCAGGAAGCCCGAGGGCAGTTCGCGCGGTGGGGTCAGCGTGCGCGACGAACCCCTTGCCGGTCATCATCCCTTGTCATCGGGTCCTGCGCTCCGACGGGTCGCTTGGCGGTTACCTCGGTGGGCTCGACGCGAAGCGCGCGCTTCTCGCGTTGGAGGCGGCAGCGTGACAGGGCTCGTGGTGGGGGATGACGGGTTGAGCCGGCCGCCGTGGGCGGCAACGGATCCTCTCCTGCGGGAGTACTACGACACCGAGTGGGGGATGCCGATCCGCGACGAGCACGGGCTCTTTGAACGCATCAGCCTCGAAGCGTTCCAGTCCGGGCTGTCGTGGGCCACGATCCTGCGCAAGCGCCCGGCTTTTCGCCTCGCATTCGCCGGGTTCGATCCGGATGTCGTCGCCCACTTCGGCGACACCGACGTGGAGCGCCTCCTCGCCGACGCGGGCATTGTGCGGAATCGAGCGAAGGTGATGGCGACCATTGTGAATGCGAACGCGGTTGTCGCACTGCGGGAGGATGGCGGGCTGGTCGACTTCGTCTGGTCGTTCATACCAGAGGCCACCCCGGAGCCTCGCCAGGGCGACACGATGATCACGGCCTCGCCGGAATCCGTCGCGCTGTCTAAGGCACTCAAGAAACGCGGATTCACGTTTGTCGGCCCCACGACGATGTACGCGCTCATGGAGGCGATCGGCATGGTCGACGCTCATCCAGTGGGTAGCCACAGGCGAGGTTCGTCCGGACTGTGGCCGATGTCGTAGGTGGGGGGCTACAGTCTCGCCATGACGGAATCAGAAGTTATCGACTGGATGCGGGATTCAGATCCCGCGCTGCGCTGGCAGGTGGAGAAGGACCTCGTAAACGAACCGGGACCCTTATGGCAGGCCAGCAGGGCGCGTGTGGCCACCGAAGGGTTTGGCGCTCTGCTGCTGTCCCACCAGGATGCGGACGGTCAATGGGCCGGTGGCGCGTATTTTCCGAGCGACTTCGACTTCGAAGGGCCGGAAGCGCAGGACGGAGCGGGCCAGCCCTATACCGCGACTACCTGGTCACTCAATGCGCTTCGAGAGTGGGGGTTGGACGCATCGGTGCTCGACGGTACCGCCGATCGACTGGCTGCCAACAGCCGGTGGGAATACGACGACCTGCCCTATTGGGGTGGAGAGGTGGATTGCTGCATCAACGCATTCACCCTCGCGAACGGACTGTGGTTGGGCGCGGATGTCCATGGTCTCGTTGACTGGTTCCTCGAACACCAGATGCCAGAAGGCGGATGGAATTGCGAATGGGTGAACGGTTCGACCCGTTCCTCGTACCATTCCACACTCAACTCGCTACGGGGTTTGCTCGCATTCGATCTGGCCACGGGCGGTACCGACGCCACGAGGGCTGCTCGCAGGGCAGGCGAAGAGTACCTTCTCCGTCGCAACCTTCACCTGCGGCTGTCGACGGGGGAGCACGTGGACCATTGGGCGACGAGGTTTGTCTATCCGTTCCGCTGGTGTTACAGGGTGTTGAACGCTGCCGACTACTTTCGCGAGGCGTCGTTGATCGACGGAACCTCGCCTGACCCGCG
>JBDTCD010000102.1:0-3521 GCA_039923755.1 Terrimesophilobacter sp.
TACGGGATGCCGAAACGTGCGATCCGGCGCTGAGCGCTTCAACTTAGATTCCGTGCATTCTGTGAAATTGCGCACTCGCTTACCTTCAACATCGAAAGCCCGTAGCTTGGCAACTGATTCTCGGACAAATACGTCTTAGTAGACGAAAGATCCGATAACAGCTCTTATGCCAGGACGAAATTCGGCCAGACAAAGAACGCCTCGAACGTCAAGTGGTTGATTTTACTTGCCGCAGTGTTCCCACCAAAGTTGCGCGCCGGCCGCGCACACGTGCCCCTAGTGCCGATCTAGGATTAGGACCGCTTCAGAACTCGCAGAGCATTCACCACTCGATTTGCCGCACTCCACAGGCAGCGAGACTTCTCAGACGGACTGGCGTGCGAGCATACCCAGTGCATCCATATCCTGGATGATTACGCGCGCACGTCCCTGACGGATGATGCCCCGCGAGGCCAACACCGCCATCGTCTTACTTGTCGACTCCCTCGTCGCACCCAGCAACCCAGCCAGCTGGTCATGAGTGAGTCGGATTGTCGGATGGGAAAAACGCATGGGTGGCGCGACCTCTGCCAGCCGTAAGAGCGTGCTGCACACCCGCGACTGTAACGGTCGCAAGGCGAGATCAGTCAGGCGCTCCTCCAACCGCACAACCTGCTCCCCCAAGTGGCGAGAAATCCGGATCGCAATGCGCGGGTCCGACAATAGGTACTTCTCCACATCCGCGACGCCCAAGAGACACAGGTCGACGTTGTCGATGGCCTCCGCATAGTTGTCGTACATCCGCTGGCCCACCATCATCATTTCGCCGAACACCGCGCCCGGCTCCAGAATGGCCATGGTCAGGGCTTTGCCTTCTTCAGTCACGCGAAAGATTCGTATGCGACCCTTCTTGAGGATGAATAAGGCCGTGACCGGTTGACTCTGGCTGAACACCAGTTCCCCCGACGAGTAGGAGCGGGCGGGTGCCATCCGGTCCATCGCCAGGATCTCTTCCCGCGACAGGTCCGCGAACAGGTCAACTTCGCTCAGGCAACTGAACGAACCTTCCTCAGGAGACTTCAACGGTTCCGGATCCCTTCGCTGCGGCGACCAGGGGCGCTCGCTACCGAGAGCGGCAGAGAACACTTGCGTGCCGCACGAATCCATCATGACAGCCTCATCGGGTTTTGGCGCTTGAGATTCCACTCCAAAAACGTTAGCCAACGCCCACAGTGCTATCTGCGATGTGGGATACACAACGCAGATGTCGCCGCTGCTTATGGCTTACGGCAGCGTGCCCGCCACCACCCGGATGTGACCTCCCCGACGTTTTGTCTGCCGCACATCCTGCGCACGCTTCTCCAACCACTCCCACGGATGTGCGTCAATATCGGATCCACCGAACGCGCACGCCATTAGTGCCAGCGGGGTGAAGATTTTGGCGGCACCGGTTGGCCGCTGCATGTCGACGATGCCCAAACGGCCACCAGGCGTCAACAACTTTGCGGCCTGGTCGAGTGCAGCGGTCGGGTCGACCATCACACTCAGAGAGTATGCACTCATGACGGCGTCGACCTGCGGAGCATCGCTACTTGTGGACGTCGTGCCCTTCACCAGATCTTCCTCTGACAACGATGACGCATCTGCCTGAACGAGGTGCACATTCACCCAACCGTTCCGGGCCACTCTCCGAGACGCCAGTTGCAACATCTGCGGGCTGGAGTCGACGCCAATCACTCGCCCGGTCGGGCCTACTGCGCCTACCAACAGGTCGAAGCTCAGTCCCGTTCCGCAGCCGAGATCAAGAACGGTATCTCCAGAGCGCGGCTCCAGAAGCTCAACTCCGGCAACCCGCCCTGCACGGTAGATGCACCGCTCCCCCGAAAGCAGATCGTAGAACTGCATTCCGACGCGATAGTCATGCCATGGCATACCGTGGGCCGGCTAACGATATTCGGGGTTGGAATCGAACCCGAACCGCTCGCCATCGTTCCATGCTTTCCTCGAATTCCCGTAAGCGGGGATTCCACCAGCATTTTTCAACATTGAGGCCACATGCATGAGGTTCCACGTCATGAACGTGGTGTTGCGCCTTGTGAAGTCGTTCTCTGGTCCACCCGAACCCTCATCGAGGTAGCTGGGCCCTGGTCCGATCGCACCGATCCACCCGGCATCCGCGGCGGGAGGGATCACGAACCCGATGTGCTGCAGGCTGTACAGGATCGACATGGCGGAGTGTTTCACGCCGTCTTCGTTGCCGGTGATGATCGCACCGCCCACCTTGTCGTAGTAGACGTACTGGCCCTTCACGTTGAATTCGCCGCTCATTGCGTACAAGCGCTCGATGAGCATCCGTGTGACCGAAGAGTTGTCTCCGAGCCAGATCGGGCCGCCCACCACGAGAATGTCTGCGGCATCGATCAGCGGCCACACCTCTTCCAGCCAGGCATCGGTTGCCCAACCGTGTTCTCGCATGTCGGGGTACACGCCGACAGCGATGTCGTGATCGACGAGTCGTACGCTGTCAACCTGCACGCCGTGATCGCGCATCAGCCGGATGCTCGTCTCCATGAGTCCCTGCGTGTTGCTGACCTCGGGGCTTCTCTTCAGCGTGCAGTTGATGTACACGGCGTTGAGACCATCGAAGGAATAGCTGTCGTCGGCAGGGCTTCCTGTGTTCGTGCGGGAGTTGTTGGTAGCCATGCCCAGATGCTACGCGCCGCCGAGTGCCGAAAGTGTGATCGAAAGCACGGTTCGAGAATCAGGTAACTGGTAAACATTACGGGGGCACGTGTCAATGCTCGAAAGGACACAGCATGACTGAAGTGTGGGATCTCATTGTCATAGGTTCGGGCAGCGCTGGGCTCGTGGCGAGCCGAACCGCTGCGCGATTTGGTGCTCGAGTGCTGCTGATTGAGCGTGATCGGCTCGGCGGAGATTGCCTGTGGACTGGATGCGTTCCCTCGAAGTCCCTCATCGCCGCCGCGCACGCCGCGAACGTCGCTCGCACGTCTGAACGGTTTGGGATCTCCACCGGTGGCCACACTGCCGTCGATTTCTCCCGCGCCATGGGCCACGTACACGAGGCTGTGAACACGATCGCCCCCCACGACTCTGCACATTCGTTAGGTGAACTGGGTATCGAAGTAGTGGAAGGGGACGCACGTTTTACGGGGCGTAACATCCTCGAAGTTGACGGCGTGCGCCACTCGTTTCGGCACGCACTCATTGCTACAGGCACGACGCCGCAGCTTCCCCAACTCCCGGGCGCTGGCAGCGTGGACATTCTCACGAGTGACACGATGTGGGAGCTCCAGAAGTTGCCTGGGCGGCTCGTCGTTCTCGGTGGCGGTGCGATTGGCAGTGAGCTCGGGCAAGCGATGGCTCGGCTTGGTTCCGAGGTGACCATCGTCAACCGCCGAGACCGCATCCTGCCACACGAAGACGAGCGATCCAGTGCCCTGCTTCAGGCCTCGCTTGATCGCGATGGGGTCACGGTGCTGCACGGACGCGAGGCCACCGAGGTGGTGTCGACCGACGGG
>JBDTCD010000103.1:0-11068 GCA_039923755.1 Terrimesophilobacter sp.
TCGCGCTCGACGCGGGACCGTTCTGGAATCCGGAAGACGATTGGGTGAGCGACGAATACGGTTCACACGACCTCTACTGGACCGAACCGCGCGAAATCGGCGGCACCGACCCGGTACCTCTTGGGTCTAACAACTCGGGTCGCGGTGTCGGCGGATCGATGGTGCATTACGCCGGATACACGCCGCGATTCCATCCGAGCGACTTTCGCACAAAGACCAATGATGGCGTTGGTGCTGACTGGCCCATCGACTACGTCGACCTGCGTCGCTACTACGAGGACATCGAGGGTGAGCTACCCGTCGCGGGCGACCAGTGGCCGTGGGGCGACCCGCACGGATATCCGCAACGACCTCACCCGGTCTCGGGCAACGGCGAGCTGTTCCAACGCGGCGCGCTCGCCGCAGGGATCACCGCCAAAGTCGGCCCTGTCGCGATTTCAAATGGCCGCTTCGGCAACCGGCCGCACTGCATTTACCGAGGTTTCTGCCTGCAGGGCTGCAAAGTGAATGCTAAGGCTTCTCCGCTCATCACGCACGTTCCGGATGCCCTTGCGCACGGTGCGGAGGTACGCGCTGACTCGATGGTGACGAGGATCGAGATTGACGACCGGACGGGGCGCGCGAGCGGCGTGCGCTACTGGCGCGACGGCGTCGAACACTTCCAGCGCGCAAAAATGGTGGCCGTCGCCGGCTATTCCATCGAGACCCCTCGCTTACTCCTCAACTCGACATCGAAACGTTTCCCGCACGGACTGTGCAACAACTTTGACCAGGTGGGCCGCTACCTCATGGTGCAGGGCGCGCCACAGACGGCGGGTCGCTTCGACTCCGAGGTGAGGATGTGGAAAGGCCCGCCCCCCGAGGTGAGCTCCGAGGAGTTCTACGAGACCGACCCGAGCAAGCCATACAAGCGTGGGTTCTCCATCCAGACGGTGTCTCCGCTCCCCATCACGTGGGCAGAGCACGTCATGGCGCAGGGACATTGGGGCGCCGACCTTCGCCATTACATGACCGACTATGTGCACTGGGCATGTCTTGGCGCGCTGTGCGAATTCCTACCCCAGCCAGACAATCGGGTCACGCTGGCATCCGAAAAGGACCGGCACGGCATGCCGATTGCGCGCTTCGACTACAGCCAGTGCGACAACGACCGCGCACTGCTGAAGGCCGCACAAGGCGTGATGGAACACATCCTGAAATCCGCGGGTGCGGATGAAGTCATCACCATCACCCGCAATGCTCACCTTGTCGGAGGTGCACGGATGGCGGCAAACGAAAACGAGGGCGTCGTGGATGCCGACTGCCGCACCTTTGCCGTGCCCAACCTGCTCATCGTTGACGGCAGTGTCCTGCCGACGCAAGGCAGTGCGAATCCGGCATTGACCATCATGGCCGTGGCTGCGCGTGCCGCAGACCGGCTGCTCGAACATAACGACGCCTAACGAGACGAAGGAGATTCAGCATGACGAACGTCAGCGATTTTGTGATCCAAAGGATCAAGGACTGGGGCGTGAGCCGAGTTTTCGCTTTTCCCGGAGACGGCATCGGAGAGTTCGATGGTGCGCTGGGTCGAGCCGAACGCGAAGGGAAAGGACTTGACTACATCCGTCCCACCCACGAAGAAATTTGTGCGCTCATGGCAACCGCTCACGCGAAGTTCACGGGAGAAGTCGGGGTGTGCATCGCAACTTCCAGCCCGGGCGCTTTCCACCTGATCAATGGCCTCTATGACGCCAAGATGGACAACCAGCCGGTCGTGGCGATCGTCGGGCAGCAGGGCCTCAATGCCCTCGGCACCTTTAACCAGCAAGAAAGCAATCTCGAGCGCAGCCTTGCCGATGTCGCCGTCTACGTGCAGACGATCGTGTCACCAGCGCAGGCTCAGGCCGTGGTCGACACCGCATTCCGCACCGCAATGGTGCATCTCGGGCCCTCGGTTATCATCCTTCCCCACGATATCCAGGGCATGGACATGCCGGAGCTCGTACCCATGAACTGGGTGTCGCGCTCCAGCGCTGTTGCCCCGTCCATCCGGATATCGCCTCCCGCGGCAGACATTCAGAAGGCAGCCGATATCATCAACGCCGGCGAGAAGGTGACATTCCTTGTCGGGCATGGATCGAACGGTGCCACAGCTGAGGTGCTGAAAGCGGCCGAGCTGGCCGGAGCCGGTATCATCACGACCTTGCGCGCCAAGCAGGTGATCCCCTCGGATGTTCGCTATCACTCGCAGCAGGTCGGGCTCCTCGGGAGCCTGCCGAGCGTTCATCAAATGAGCGGATGCGACACGCTCGTGATGCTCGGAACGAACTACCCGTACAGCCAGTTCCTGCCGAAGAGTGGCCACGCCAGAGCGATCCAGGTGGACCTGAAGCCCGAACAAATGGGACTTCGGTATCCCACCGAACTGAACTTGTGGGGCGACGTGAAGGCAACGCTGACCGCACTCATCCCGCTGCTCACACAAAAGACAGACCTGTCGTGGCAGGAGGGGGTCGCTCACGGAATGGTCGAGTGGGAAAACGAGATGGAAGCTCAGGCGATGGAAGGCTACGACGACGGAGTCAACCCTCGACGGGTCTATTTTGAGCTCAACAAGCGCCTTCCCGCGAACGCCATCGTCACCGCTGATGCCGGATCCACCGCGGACTGGTACGGTCACCACATCCGGTTGCGCGACGGCATGATGGGCGACCTCTCCGGTCGCCTTGCCACGATGCTCGCCGCAATGCCGTACGCGACGGCGGCGAAATTCGCTCACCCGGAGCGCACGGTGGTGTGCACTATCGGCGACGGCGCATTCCAGATGCTCGGAATGAACGAGCTCATCACCATTAAGAAGTACATCGAAAAGTGGGGCGATACGCCGCAGTTCATCATTATGGTGCAGCACAACGACGATCTCACGCAGGTCTCCTGGGAGATGCGGACGGAGGATGCCAACCCGTTGTGGACGACGTCGCAGAATGTCGAGTCGGTCGACTATGCGGGGTGGGCTGAACTGCTCGGTTTTACCGGCATCCGCGTGAAGACGGATGACGAGGTCGCCGGTGCGTGGGATAAAGCGTTCGCGCACCAGGGTGTGACTCTCATCGATGCCTACACGAGCAAGAATGTGCCTCCGCTTCCTCCCCACATCTCCCTCGAGTATGCGAAGAACACCGGCGAGGCCTTGTTGAAAGGTGACCCCAGCGAGTTCAACGTGATCAAGGATTCGGCGAAGGCGCTCTTTGTGGAGGGCGTCGAGCGTGTCAAAGGGAAGCTTCACATCGGCCACGCGGGCGACGCCGACTAACCACAACAACCGGGCAACTTAGCAAGGAGCGGGTCATGAAAGATCCAACTATTGACTCGATCGAGGTGCGTGTTTATACGGTGCCAACAGATGAGCCGGAAGCTGACGGCACGATCGCGTGGGATTCCACGACGATGGTGCTCGTGCGGGCCCGATCGGGCTCGACGGTGGGCATGGGGTGGACTTATGGCGCCGCGGAATGCGGTGCCGTCGTGACTTCGACACTTGCACCACTGGTCATCGGTCAGAGTGCACTCGATGTGGGCGCGCGGCTCAATGCCATGGTGAAGGCGGTGCGCAATAGCGGCCGGCAGGGTGCGATCGGATACGCGATCTCCGCGGTGGATATCGCGCTGTGGGATCTCAAAGCACGCCTGCTCGAATTACCGCTGCACCGGCTGCTCGGGGCTGAACGCAGCTCCGTACCCGTCTACGGTAGTGGCGGATTCACCACCTACTCGCAGAAGCGTCTCGAACAGCAACTCGGAGGCTGGGCCATAGACCAGGGAATCCCGAGGGTGAAGATCAAGATTGGCGAATCCTGGGGTACCAACCCGACGCGCGACCTTGCACGACTTCGGCAGGCGCGTGCAATCATCGGTGGCGACACCGAACTGTTCGCTGATGCGAATGGCGGTTATACACGCAAGCAGGCAATCCGCATCGCCCGTGAAGCGAGCGACGTGGGCCTCGCCTGGTTCGAAGAGCCGGTGTCATCCGATGACCTGGACGGACTTCGCGAGGTGCGGAACGCGATCGACGCCGACGTGACGGCGGGAGAATACGGGTTCGACCTCACCTATTTTCGGCGAATGTGCCAAGCGCAGTCGGTGGACTGTCTTCAAGTGGATGCGAGCCGGTGCGGAGGCATTAGCGAATGGATGCGGGCGGCTGCGGTGGCTGCCAGCCACGGGTTGGAAGTCTCAGCGCACTGCGGGCCGCACCTCCACGCGCATGTCGCGGCAGCCACACCGAATCTGCGGCACATCGAATGGTTCCATGACCACGTGCGCATCGAGACGATGTTCTTCGACGGGACTCTTGACCCCAGCGGGGGAACGATCGAACCTCGCGATGACCCGGGTAATGGCCTCACGCTGCGGGAATCCGATGCCGAGCCGTACCGGGTTGGATAGTCCGGGCTGATCGTCACAATAAGGAAGGAGTCCATTCATGGCTGATCGCCAATTCACCCTCTCGTCAGGCAGAAAGATGGGTATGACTGCGGTGGGAGAAGCGCTGTCGGTCCGGGTTGTCATCATGTGTCACCCGATGCCCGGCGCAGGCACTTTTGATCCCAAACCAGTCATCTCGCGCAAACACGAGGCACGCATACTCGCGTTTGATCGACCGGGTTACGGCGGTTCGGAGCCGCTTGGCGCCGACGAACCCAGCACAGTTCAAGCGCGAGCCGACGACATTGCCGAGTTCATTTTGAGCCAGCAGATGGCGGACCAAACCATAGGTGCGCCCGATGTCGGCGTTATCGGATGGGGATTCGGGGGTGCCGTCGCCCTTTCCTTGGCCGCTCGGCATCCGTCCGTGGTCTCACGGGTGGCGGTAGTGGGCCTCAGTCGGCCGGCACTGTGGAATGAACAGGATGCTCCACTCCCGGCCCTCGTGAATGGTCCGCCCAAACCCGGGCCGCCCACCTTCGATTGGGATGTGCTTGGCATCGATTCAGATGATCCTGCCCTTGCCTACCCAGGAGTTTCCGATCGACTCGACGTCATGCTCGCTGAGGCTGCGGCACAGGGAACAATCGGAGTGGAGACGGATGCCCGTGCGGTCAAGGACTTTTCCTGGGCCGACGAACTCGGTTCGATGGTGGCAGACACAGCCCTCATCTACGGAACGTCAGAACGTTTCACCAACTCGGCGTCTGGCCGCTGGTTGAAACGCCGGATCCCTCACGCGCGGATCGTGCGCGTACCCACGGCACGTGGGCTGACCATCGTCTCTGTGTGGCAGCAGATTCTTGACCACGTCACAGCCTAGAAACGGCTCACCCTCGGCCGACTCACCTCGAAAGTGGCGAGACATGAGACCTGGTCACTCTGGCTCGATGCCCCACTCGGCAGTGTGAGTTTGACCGGGCCCAAGTGTGATCAGCCCGTCGCCCGAGTTGAAAGCGTTCGGTGCGCACGTCATCGGCTCGACCCCCAACCCGGTTCTGCGACGGTCGTGCTCGGGCAGCGTATCTCCCGTGAAGATCTCGAAAAACGGATACGCGTCGTTGCTCCACAGACTGACCGCATCGCCGCTCGGGCCTGACAGCGTGACCCGTGCCCGCCCATCCGGGCCTCGCTCGAGGTCTGTATAGGTCACATCGATCATGCGGTCAGTCAGAGTGGTTTCGGTCCGAAGGTCGTAATGTGTTCCCTCCACCGGCGACCTGCCGGTGGGAATGCCGACGTCATCGACGGGGAGGAAGGTGCTTCCGGGTACCTTGGCTTTTGCAGCGTTGATAGTGGGTGTGTCTACCGTGAGGTACGGATGTGCGCCAGTGCCGTATGGGCATGCCGTTTCACTCAGGTTCGTTGCGGACGTTCTCACCGTGAGGCCGAAATCCTCCAACACGTAGTCGATTCGGCAGTCGAGAATCCAGTCCCACCCTGGGCAGGGAAACAGCACATGGTGAAAAATCGCGTGTTGCCCGTCGCTTTCGTGAAGCCGCCATGATGCCCATCTCGTGAGACCGTGAATCGCGCCGTCGACCGCCGGCTCGGTCAGATCAAGTTGGTAGTCGATGTCGTGCCAGCGGTAGTTGCCGGACTTGATGCGATTGGGCCAAGGAATCAGCGAGTGACCTCGCGCCCCCGTACACCTCTCCGAAACCGGATAGCCATCGATGAGCGGCCTTCCGTTCGCCGTGAAGGTACGCAGCGCAGCGCCCACTTCGGTGAGCGTTGCGACCAGATCCCCGCAGCGCAACTCGTGCTGGAATCCCGATGGCGACGTGATCATGGTTGTTACGGTTTAACCGTTGAACCTGAAGCGCGCCTGAATGTGTGACCTGACGATGCGGTTCTTCGCGTCACGTGATGGGGCTGTCGAAAAATCGAGCCGTGTCAAGCGCTGTTCTTCGAGGGTACGGACGGGTACGGTCAAACCATGAAGCGGATTAGCTACGCGGGAGGCACGCTTGAGACGAGCGATGCCGTCACTCAGGCATTGCTCGACTACATCACGAGCGTTGCCCAGTCAGATATGAACATCAGCGTGGATATCCCGGTGAGAGAGTCGAGCGGGAATGTGACCTCGCACTCCATAATTCTTGGCCCGGGAACGCAGTTAGACGTTACGGATTCGGCCGACGCGGGTTCCGGGGATGAAGCGATCGATTTTCCGGTTCCCGACTTTGACAAGACAGTGGAACTGGCAGATATGGAGCCCTCAGCGGATGCCGATCGGGCTGCAAAAGAGTTTGACCGTGCAGTGGCGGACATTGAGAATCAACTCGATGAGCAGGGGGCTTGATGACGTCAGGCACCCCCCACTCCCCGCACCCGACTATCGAAAGGAACAACCATGGGTAAGTTCATCTACGGCGCGCCCTCCATTTCGGTGGACATTGATGACCGCGTACTGGCCCACCTCAAGGTCGTCATCGTGGCGAAACTTCGCCGAGGGGAGAGTTTTACGTTCTCCTGGCACCGGACTGCCGGGTCGGGTAGCGGTCACAGTTCTGTGTGGTTGAACCCCTCAGTGCCGTTGGAGTTCGATTTTGCCGGTAGCAAAGCACCGACTTTGAACAAGGTGTGGTTAGACGAGCTTGTCCATTTGGCAAATTCCCCGGCCGGACTACGAATCACCCCCGAGCCCTCGAACGGCGATGGATCATCGCAGGGCGATATCACCGCGACCTAGCGGTCAGTTCTGACGCGTTGTGGGGAGATGCTGGAACAACTCGCCCACCTGAAACGGGATGTGATCCGCAATCAGAAGCAGCTCCGGTCCGCTCTCGTGCAAGAGGGCCACCAATTGTGCGTCGTGGTCGGAGAGCACGCGTTGGGCGCGGGCCAGAAAGCATTGCGCCATCTCCGGTGAGGCGAGATAGTCCTGACCCCCATAGCTGATCCGCACCGCGCACTGGCCGGCTGCGGTGGTGGTAACGGGAGGCGCATCCCTCGTCCTCCGCCGATACTGGAGCACTTCGCCCTTCGGATCAGATTGGCGTGACCAACGATCTTGCGACGTGAATGTGCTCGCGCTAAGGCTCATGTTCTCACCGAACAGTCGCGGCCATCTGGGCGTGTGCGGCGGTAGTGAGCACGGCCTGTGTCTGCGGTCGCACCTAACTGGGTGAGCCAGTCACGCACGATCGAGACGGTGTCCGAACTGGAGTCCACGTGTGAGGGAGAGAGTGCGCTCCGCGGTTCAGGGTTTACCCACACGTCGGATGAACTGTGCTTTCCGTGGCCCATGGTGCGCTTCTCCTCCCATTCAGAAGATGACTTTCGTGTCGAGACATTACTGACTCGTCGGGATATTACTGACTCCTTGTGAGGACATTACGCGGCAGTGAAATCGCACGCGAGGGCTTGACTTTTCAGCCAATGTGCGAGATATCAAAACAACAATCGAGCCGAGGTGCTGCCATAACACCCCTGAATCTGCGTGTCAATACCTTGAACGCATTTGATGGATGGACCTAGGCTCGCTGGATCGATCCATCAACACAACCTCAAAGGGAGAGAACATGGGCGGCTCAGACAAGATTGAGAACGCGGCGGAAGACGCCGCTGGCAAGGCCAAGGAAGCGTGGGGCGGTCTCAACGGAGATGAAGAGCTCAAGGGCGAGGGTAAGGCAGACCAGGCCAAGTCCGACCTCAAGCAGGCTGGCGAGCACATCAAGGATGCGTTCGGCCACTAGCACTCGGATATGACTCACGAGTGCGATCGCGCGTCGCCTATGTATGATCATCGGTCGGCGTATTAAGACCCCCCAGACCGGATCCCGCCGGGGATAAAGCGGGATCCGGTCATTTTCGTGGACATCGGGTCTGCTTGCAGATGTGGCGCGTCCACCCAGCGTCTTGATGGGCAGACACCCCGAACGGGTTCCCCGGTACGCTTGAGGGGTGACTTCCGCCCTGCGGCCCACCGGCCAGGGGATCGGGACCGGCTCATCCGCTCGACCGGTTCTCGATCGTACTGCGCTGCGTCTGGTCTTTCTCATCCCAGGCGGCCTCGCATTACTTCTCGGGCTGGATGCTGCGCTCCTTCTTCTCGGCGTGTGGGCGCCACTCTCCTTCGCCCAGGTGGCCGCGCTGCACGCGCCGCTCATGGTGTTTGGCTTCGTCGGAACGTTCATCGTGCTCGAGCGGGCCGTTGCCGCGCGACGTGGGTGGGGATACGCGTCGCCGCTCCTTCTCGGACTTGGGAGTCTCGTTCTGCTCTCTGAGCTGGCGCCCGCCGTCGGAAAGTCGATGATCGGACTCGGCTTCGTGGCGCTCCTCGGTATCTACGTCGTGATTCGCCGGCGCTCTCCCGCCGCGGCCATCGATATCCAGATTCTCGGTGCCGTTGCGGGCCTTGCGGCGGTGATCCTCTGGCTCTCGGATGCGCCGATCTCGGCGATCGTCCCGGGTATGGCGGTATTCCTCATCCTCACGATCGCCGGCGAGCGACTCGAGCTCGCGCGCATTTCGCCCGTGCTGGATGCTCGAGCCGAACGCATGGGTCTCGGCGCTGCCCTGCTGCTCGTGATCACGGCCGCGATCGCGCCACTCTGGCCGAGTGCCGGATACCCGTTGCTCGGGGGTGCGCTGGCGCTCCTCATCGTGTGGCTGTTCCGCTACGACGTGGCGACCAGGCTTGTCAGCACGAAGGGACTACCGAGATACATGGCGGTCTGTCTGCTCGCCGGTTACGCGTGGTTGCTGGTACCTGCCGGAATCTGGATCATCGCGGGGAAGGTCGACAGCGGCCCAGCGTATGACGCTGCGTTGCACGCGACGTTCCTCGGCTTCGTGATGTCGATGATCATGGCGCACGCTCCGGTCATCCTTCCCGCGGTGCTCCGAAAACCTCTCCCATACCGATGGTTCCTCTACATCCCTGTCGCCCTCATGCATGTGACACTTGCCCTCCGACTGCTTGGCGGAGACGCGTGGGGGAACGTGGATGCGCTCCGTTGGGGTGGCTCGCTCAATGTCATCGCCATCCTGCTGTTCGTCATACTCGCCATCACCTCCGCGGTGATGGGTTCACCGGCTAGCGCATCACTGAAACGAGTTGCACCATGAGTCGCAAACGCTGGTACCTGCTGGTGAACGGCCTTGTGGCGTTCTGGCTCGTGGCGGCATCCGTCATCGTCGTTGCGCACCGGTTCGTGCCGAGCGGGAACTGGCTCATGGTGCACCTGCTGCTGCTCGGCGCTGTGAGTACCGCCATCCTGATCTGGAGCCAACATTTTGCCGACACTCTCCTGAGACGCCCAGCACCGGGTGGCCGGGCCTTCCTCGGGGCGAGACTCCTCGGGCACACCGTCGGTGTCGGACTCGTGGTGGCGGGCATGATTGCCACGGTGTGGCCACTCGTGCTCGCCGGGGGGATCATGGTGGGGGCCGTTGCTGTCACCCACGGCGTCACCCTTTATCTGCAGGGTAAAGGCGGGTTGCCCGCCCGTTTCGCGCCGCTCGTGCAGTACTACATGGCTGCAGGACTAGCGCTCGCCGTGGGTGTCGGCCTCGGTGTGACCATGGCACGGATACCACTTCCTGCCGACCTGCACGAGCGCCTCTACGCCGCGCATCTCGGGTTCAACCTTCTGGGTTGGGTGGGATTGACCGTGGTCGGCACGGTGATCCTGTTGTGGCCGACAGTCCTCCACACGCGCGTCTCGGATGCCGTGGATTCCACCGCCCGCCGCGCACTTCTCCTCATGGTCTCCGGACTCGTCATCCTGGCAGCGGGCAGCGTGCTGGATGTGCGGTACATCTTCGCGCTCGGGGTCTTCGTGTATCTCGTCGGCGTTGGTTTTGTCGCCGTGGAAGGCGTGATGCAGGCACGCCGATCAACCCAGTGGACGTTCGCGAGCTGGAGCATTGGAGCGGCCTTCACGTGGTTCGTTTTCTGCACCATTGCATTCGGTGTCGTGGTCGTGACGGCGCCGACCTGGGCAGTTGCGGCATCCGGTGTCGCCTGGCTGGTAGGCCCATTCGCGGTAGGATTCGCCGCGCAAGTGCTGCTCGGTGCGATGAGCTACCTGCTGCCGGTGGTTCTTGGGGGTGGACCCGACGTGAGCCGCCGCACCGCGCGGGAGTTGAACCGTGCCGGGCTGTATCGAGTTGCAGTGGTGAACATGGGCATCATTGCTTATCTCCTGCCGGTACCTAGCTTCGTCAAAGTCGTCGTCTCGCTCCTGGTGTTCGTCGTGCTCTCCGTCTTCCTCGTGCTCGCCGTGCGTGCCGTTGCCGCCTCCCGGCCAGCCGCCAGCGCCCGTGCCCAGGAACGGAAAACCGACGCTGCAGTGTCGAAAGCCGGTGCCAAGGTTCCGAAAGCCGACGCTGCACTTCCGCCGCGACACGGTGGAGCACTTGCCGCAGCGGTGGCCACGGTGATCATCGCCATGACCGTGGGCATTGCGCTCGACCCGGTAGCCGCTGGCCTCTCGACTGCTGGCCAGACAACCGTCAAACCCACCGGTCAGACCACGACGGTGGAAATGACGATGAAGGACATGAGGTTCCACCCGTCGGTCGTTGACGTTCCCGCTGGAAACGAACTCGTCATCGTGCTGACGAACACGGACAACCAGGTGCACGA
>JBDTCD010000104.1:0-3314 GCA_039923755.1 Terrimesophilobacter sp.
CGCCGTAGACGGAATCTCGTTCGACATCGCGCCGGGAGAATCTTTCGGCTTCCTCGGACCAAACGGTGCAGGCAAGTCCACGACGATGCGGATGATCGGTGCTGTGTCCACTCGCACTTCGGGAGAACTCTCCGTCATCGGCCTCGACCCGAACCAGAATGGCCCGGAGATCCGGTCCCAACTCGGCGTCGTCCCCCAGGAGGACAACCTCGACTCCGAGCTCAAGGTCAGGGACAACCTCATCGTGTACGGCCGCTACTTTGGACTGCCGCACAGCTACCTTGGCCCGAAAGCCGACGAACTGCTCGACTTCGCACAGCTCACCGAGAAGGCCAAGTCAAGGGTCGATGACCTGTCCGGTGGCATGAAACGGCGCCTCACGATTGCGCGGGCACTTATCAACTCGCCGCGCATCCTGATGCTTGATGAACCGACCACAGGGCTCGATCCGCAGGCCAGGCACATCCTGTGGGACCGGCTGTTCCGTCTTAAGGAGCAGGGAACGACGCTTGTTCTCACGACCCATTACATGGATGAGGCGGAGCAACTGTGCGATCGCCTCGTCGTCATCGACAAGGGCAGGATTATGGCTGAGGGCTCTCCCGCGTCCCTCATCAGGAAATATTCGACACGTGAGGTTCTCGAATTGCGGTTCGGCTCTGATCGCAACGCGTCGGTTGCGACGAAGGTTGAATCTCTCGGCGAGCGCATCGAGGTACTCCCGGATCGCCTCCTCGTGTACAGCGACAACGGTGAGGCAGTGCTCCAGAAGGTCACTGATCTCGGCTTGAACCCCCTGACATCGCTCGTTCGTCGTTCGAGTCTTGAGGATGTCTTCCTGAGGCTCACCGGAAGGTCGCTCATCGAATGAGTGTTCATTCCGAGCTCGCACCTTCGACGACGTCTGCGCAGAAAGCCATCGAAGACGGGCGCAAACCCCGCCGCTTTGGCAGCATCTACGTCGCCGAACATCGGCTGCGGGTCATGCGCGGCTACCTGCAGACAATGATTGCGACCGGCATCGGTACGCCCATCCTCTACCTCTACGCGTTGGGCGTGGGCCTCGCGACTCTCGTCGACTCCAACATGGCCGGGGGAGGTGCCGGCGGAAACCACGTGAGCTACCTCATCTTTGTCGCCCCGGCGCTCCTCTGCAGCGCAGCGTTGACGACGGCGACTGAGGAGTTCAGTTACCCGATCATGCTCGGCTTCAAATGGAATCCGACGTTCTTCGGAATGAACGCAGCGCCCATGCAGGGCGGTCAGATTATCAACGGGGTGACCTACGCCGTTATCGTACGGCTTGTCGCCCAGAGTGTCGTGTACTACTTCTTCATGCTGCTCTTCGGGGCCATCCCGGGTCCGTTCGGTTGGCTCGTTATTGTTGTCGGGGTTCTCACCGGTATGGCACTCGGCACCATGCTCATGGCGTACGCGACGCGGCTGGAGGAGGACAAAGGTCAGTTCAACTACATCATGCGGTTCGGGGTAATTCCCTTGACCTTGTTTTCGGGTACGTTCTTCCCCCTGTCAGTATTGCCGGTCTGGTTGCACTGGATCGGCTGGATCTCACCGCTCTGGCACGGAACAGAACTCTCGCGTGTGCTCTCCTACGGATACGTGGAGCCGGTCTGGCTCTCGGCGGTTCACGTCGCCTACCTCGTTTTGCTCATCGTTGTCGGATGGTGGCTTGCTCGCCGCCTCGCGGTGAAGAGGCTGAACACATGACCGCGATCAGGCAGGCTACACCAGTCGTGGAGGTGAAGCGCCCGTTCCTACTTCCGTCTCTCTACGCCGGAAATGCGCGCTCGGTGATGGAGCGCGGCATCCTAGCCACTGCGAAAACGAATTGGCTCATCGTGGTCTCGGGATTTTTTGAGCCGGTGTTCTACCTGCTGGCCATGGGGATTGGGCTGGGCAGCTACATCGGCGCAATCCAGGTTCCTGGCGGAGCATCGATCCCGTATGCGGCCTATATTGCGCCAGCATTGCTCGCGGTTGCGGCGATGAATGGCGCGGTCTTTGACTCGACGTGGAACGTCTTCTTCAAAATGAACTTTGGCAAGATTTACGACGGGATGCTGGCCACGTCGCTCGGCCCGTTCGATGTTGCACTGGGCGAAATCATGCTCGCGCTTGCTCGGGGTTTCGTCTACGCCTGCGGCTTCATGATTGTCATGCAGGTTCTGGGACTCAACCTGGCCTGGACTGCGTTCCTTGCGCTTCCGGCGGTCGTGCTCATTGCCTTCGCGTTCGCGAGCTTCGGGATGGGGATCACAAGTTACATGAAGACGTTCCAGCAGATGGACTGGGTCAACTTCATCATGCTGCCGATGTTTCTGCTCTCCGCCACGTTCTACCCCATTACGGTCTACCCGGCCGGGCTGCAGTGGGTTATCCAGGCGATGCCGTTGTGGCACGGTGTGGAACTCGTGAGGGGATTCACCACGGGGCTTGTCGACACCGGAACGCCGTGGCACATCCTCTACTTTGTCGTCATGATCCTCGTGGGGATGACCCTGACGACTCGTCGGTTGAAGGCACTCTTCCTGAACTGAGTGCCGAAAGGCTCATTGCCAGAGCACCGCGATCGCGATGTTGGCGATCGTGAGGCCGCCGATGACCCAGATCACCCAGGACAGGACCGGCCGCTTTTTGCGGAAGAGGAAGACCAGAACGGTGATCAGGAGCACGATCGCGAGTTTCGTGCCGATCTTCGCGTTGTTGACGGATCCGCCACCCATCTCGATGAATCCGACAAGAAGAAGTCCTGTGACGAGTTGCGTGAGCGCACCATGGATCATCGCGGTGACGATGTGCCCCTTTCCGGCGATCGTGTCCTTGACTTGAACCAGCACACCTCCCAGCAGTGCCGCGAGTCCGATGAAGTGGAAGATGAGAACGATGCCGAAAACGACAGGAGGGATAGTCATACCCACCATCATTCCAGAGCCGGTGACCGGCGGCTAATTGGGCGTGTCAGCGCTGGAAGAACACGACGTACACCCACATCGCGAACAGCGCGAGGGCGGCCAGACTGACGATCGTCAGCAAGACGCGAGGGAAATTGAAGCTCACGATGACAGTCTAACGTTTGCGGTGGATCTGATCTCCGTGAGGTAGGTCTGATAGCCCGCGACGTCGAGGGTATTAGCCACAGAGTGGATGCGATCCCGTTCGGCGATGGCGATCATCGCGCCGCCGCCGCCGCCGCCCGTCAACTTTGCGCCCAAGGCTCCTGACCTCCGAGCGAGGTCAATGACCGCCTCGAGTTCCGGGCTCGACACCTGCAGCGCGTTGAGCAGACCGTGATT
>JBDTCD010000105.1:0-5991 GCA_039923755.1 Terrimesophilobacter sp.
GTGAGCCTCCTTGCCGATCAGCTGGATGGTGCCGTCGAAGCCCTGCTTGCGCAGTTCCTCCGCGGCCGAGACTCCCGCGAGCCCTCCGCCGATGATGATGAAATTCTTGTCGCTCATGTCAATCTCCTTTGCCCGAATGCCGGGGTTACGCCGGCAGGTTGCCGCCGGCCAGTCTGAACTGGCGCCGCATCGCGTTGTCCTTCGCCAGCACTCCGGTGAATGCCGTCGTTGTCGTCATGGCGCCCGCCGCTTGCGCACCGCGCATCGTCATGCACAAGTGTTCGGCCTCGAGCACGACGCCGACGCCGCGCGGGACGAGTTGCTCCGTAAGGTAGGCCGAGATCTGCTGGGTGAGCCGCTCCTGCACCTGCAGGTCGCGCGAAAACAACTCCACAACGCGCGCGAGTTTCGAAAGTCCCACCAACCGCTCTCCTGGGACGTAGCCGATGTGGGCGACACCACGAAACGGGAGAAGGTGGTGTTCGCACAGCGAGTGAAAGGGGATATCCCTAACGATGACGAGTTCCTCATAGTGTTCGTCGTTCGGGAACGTTGTCATGGTGAAGTCACGAGGCGTGAGCATCTCAAGGAGGCTGGCTGCGACGCGGCGCGGGGTGTCTGCGAGGTGTTCGCTTGTGACATCCCGTCCGAGGGAGGTGAGAAGGTCGGCCACCGCTTTCTCCGCACGCGACTGCTGATCGTTGGCCTCGACGGCGTGCAACGGCGCAATGGTTCGCGCACCATCCTCTGCTGCTTCATGCAGAGTCGCTTCATGCAGTGTCACCTGGCTCATAACTGCTCCTCAGTTCTCACCCGTCCTCATCTCACAGTACTTTCCCCAGATTTCTTTTGTCAAGTTTTACTGTTTTAGAAGTAAGATGAGTGCATGAACGAGTCACGAACCAACCAGCTGTCCGCTGTAGCCGCAATCAGCGACCCACAACGGCGTTCGCTGCTTGAGTTCGTCAGCAGAAGTGGGGGCGCGGTTACCAGGGACGACGCTGCACAAGCGACAGGTATGCCGCGCAGCACCGCCGCCTTCCACCTCGACCGACTCGTAAATGAAGGCGTTCTGGAGACTGACTTCAAACGCCTGAGCGGAAAGACCGGTCCGGGGTCCGGTCGCCCGTCAAAGCTCTACCGGCGCGCGGCGGGAGAGATCAACGTCTCCATCCCCGCCCGCCGGTACGAGCTCGCCGGCGACATGCTGGCCGCTGCCGTCGAGGAGTCCGACCGCACCGGGGAACCCGTGCGGAAGGTGCTCGCCACGATTTCAGCGAAAACCGGGCACCAGATTGGCGCGTCTGCCGGCTCTCTGGATGCTGCACTCGAATCCTGCGGCTACGAACCACGCGACGATGGCGCGGGCGGTCTCGTACTCACCAACTGCCCGTTCCACAAACTCGCCACCAACCACACCGACGTGATCTGCCACGCGAACGTCTCACTGTTGCAAGGAGTTGCCGATGGTGCCGCGGAGGGTGAACGCACCGTAGAGTTCGTCGAGCCGACTAACGGATGCTGCTGCGTGCGGATCACCTCTCGCGTCGGCTAACCCGCGCTACGCTCGCGTCCCGCACCCTCCGACCCGAACGAATTTGAAGGAGATTTGATCGTTTCAACGACGTTTCGGCACAATTAGCCGCTAGCGCGACGTTTCTCCTTCAAATTCGTTCACCCCACACCAACGTCGGCACCGCAGCGCCAGCAGGTGGCGGGCAACTCGCCCTCGATGAGCGCGCCACACTCATCGCACACGTGCTCAAGCCAGCAAACCGGATCCCCAGTCGCAGTGAACTCGTCGCCGTCCATACGACAATTGTGCACCTGGCAGCCATCAACCAGCACTCAGGATCCACTCAGCAAACGCGCAGATACTATTGGGCATGACCGATGGACCGAAGATTCTCATTGTCGATGACGAGCCCAACATCCGGGACCTGCTGACCACCAGCCTGAGATTCGCGAAGTTCGCGGTGCGCGCTGTCGGTAACGGCGCCCAGGCGATCTCCGCCGTACTGGAGGAGGAGCCGGATCTCATCATCCTCGACGTCATGCTGCCGGACATGAACGGCTTCGGTGTGACGAAACGCCTTCGGGCGAGCGGATACACCGCCCCCATCCTGTTCCTCACCGCGAAAGACGACACCGAGGACAAGATCACCGGCCTCACGGTCGGCGGCGACGACTACGTTACGAAGCCTTTCAGCCTCGACGAGATCGTGGCGCGCATCAAGGCTATTCTGCGCCGCACTATGGCCGACGAAGAGGATGCCATCATCCGATCCGGCGACCTCACCATGGACCAGGACACTCACGAGGTCACGATCGGCGACACTCAAGTGGAGCTCAGCCCCACCGAGTTCAAGCTCCTGCGCTATCTCATGCTCAACCCGAACCGGGTGCTCAGCAAGGCGCAAATTCTCGACCACGTGTGGGAGTACGACTTCAACGGAGACGCCGGCATCGTCGAGTCCTACATCTCCTACCTGCGCCGCAAGCTCGACCAGTACTCGGACGAGCCGGTCATCCAGACCAAGCGCGGTTTCGGTTACATGCTGAAGTCCGCGAAAGCCTGACCCGTGGGTCCGATTCTGTCGGGCACTTCGCGACGATACCGGTTAGCCTGAACTCCTGATGCACGATCAGGTATCCCAGTGGTGGGGCAGAGTCTCTCTGCGCACGAAGACGACGGCGGTCACCGTTTTGCTGCTCACCGTCGGCCTGCTCGTTGCCGGCGTCGGCACCATGACCGTCCTGCGAAACTACCTCGTCGGCGAAGTTGACGGCAAAGTTTCATCGACGGTGTTGGACCTTCGCGCCCTCAATCTCAGTATCCAGGAGACCTGCGACAGGGCATCAGGGCCAAGCCAGTTCTTCGTCGCAATCCTCACATCCGACGGAAGCCTGCTCTGCCAGAACCGTGATGCCAACCAGACCCTGCCGGTGATCGAAGGGCTCGACATCGACATCGTCAGGCAGCAGGCTGGTGTACCGCTCACGCTGTGGAGCTCAGACCGCACCGGACAGTGGCGAGTCGTCTCCGCCCCGTATCAGGATGAATCCACCGGCGCCCAGGTGACGTTGGCGGTGGGCGCGAGCCTCGCCGACATCAATGCGACCATCTCCCAATACACCGCGGTGTTCCTCGGATTCGGGCTCTCCGTGGTCATCCTGGGAGGCGTCATCACGCGACTCCTCGTCACCGCGACGTTTGCTCCTTTGCGCGAGGTCGAGGCGACGGCGGCGGAGATCGCGAACGGCGACTTCAGCCAGCGCCTGCCAGGTGCAACGCCGAACACCGAGGTCGGGCGGCTCAACCGTTCTCTCAACACCATGCTTAATCGAATCGACCGCGCCTTCGCCGACCGGGCCAAAACTATCGACCAGATGCGCCGGTTCGTCGGCGACGCAAGCCACGAACTTCGCACCCCCCTGGTCACCGTGCGCGGGTATGCGGAGCTGTTCCGGATGGGCGCGCTTCAGACGCCCGAAGAGGTCGGCCAGGCCATGGAACGGATCGAGAAGGAGGCCATACGGATGGGGGGACTGGTTGAAGACCTCCTCGAACTGGCCCGGCTCGACGAAGCCAAACCTCTCCAGCTCGCCCCTGTGGACCTGATTCCTCTTGCCCGCGACGCGGCTCTCGACGCGATGGCATCCGCACCCGAACGCACAGTCACGGTGATCGTTGCGGAACCGGCTGCCATAGAACCGGAAGAGGAATTGCCGGCACCGCCCACCACCACGCGCCGTCGCGCCTCGAACTCTGCTGCGAGTCGCCAGGTCTCTACTGCCACCGGCCCGATCGCCTTCGCGGGTGCCACCATTGCACGCCTCCGGTCGCGCAGGGCGCGCGCGATGCCCCCGGTAGCGGCATCCGGATCCGACGAATCCTTCGAACTTGAGCTTCCCGCGATCGTGCTCGCTGAGGAGAACAAAATTCGTCAGGTCATCACCAACCTTCTTGGCAACGCCATGCGATTCACTCCCGCCGATAGCCCCCTGGAACTCGTTGTGCACGTCGACCAGGCACGCAAGGTGGGGATACTCGACATCGTTGATCACGGAGAGGGCATCCCTCCACAGATCCGCGACAAAATTTTCCAGCGTTTCTGGCGAGCTGACTCATCCCGCACGCGATCGACCGGTGGTAGCGGCCTGGGGCTCGCGATCGTGTCGGGGATCATCGCCGCACACAAGGGCTCCGTCGACGTACTGGAAACTCCTGGCGGCGGCGCGACGTTTCGGATCGCACTTCCCCTCCTCCCCATCGGCTATACGCCGAATTCCACCGCAAACTGACGGCTGCCCTGGTTCGATGCCGCCTGACTCATTTAGCGTGAAGGCAGCGGGAATGCATCCCGTAACCCGAGGGAGGATCCATGACCAGTTACCGCGTGGACAGTGAGGCTGTGCTCAACGCGCACAGCACTATCCAGAACACAATGTCGAGAATCGAAGCGGAGGCTTCGAGCCTCAAGTCCCAGCTCGCTTCCCTGCAGGGAGCCTGGACGGGGCAAGCGGCGATGGCGTTTCAGTCGGTTGTCGGCGACTGGACCGCCACTCAGCAGCGGGTGGAGCAGAGCCTCGGTGCAATTGCGCAGGCTCTCGGGCAAGCTGGCCGCCAGTATGCGGATGTCGAACTTGCCAACGCCCGCATGTTTGCCGGTTGATCTGGGCGCTCACCCGTAACTGCGGAATGAATGACTTGGACGCAGTAGGGGCGGCCCCTTTCGGGACCGCCCCTACTGCGTATCGGGGTTGGACTAGAAGTCCATGCCACCTGACGGGTCGCCCATCGGCGCCGAAGCCTTCTCGGGCTTGTCGGCAACGACGGCCTCCGTGGTGAGGAACAGTCCGGCAATCGACGCGGCGTTCTGCAGCGCTGATCGGGTGACCTTCACCGGGTCATTGATTCCGGCAGCAAGCATGTCACCATACTCGCCGGTTGCGGCATTGAGGCCGTGACCAGACGGGAGACCGCGCACCTTTTCGGCAACGACACCAGGCTCCAGCCCAGCGTTCAGTGCGATCTGCTTGAGCGGGGAGTCGACCGCGACGCGAACGATGTTCGCACCGGTTGCCTCGTCGCCCTTCAGAGCCTTGAGCGCCTTGGTCTCGAACGCGATCTTGCCAGCCTGGATGAGAGCGACGCCACCACCGGCAACGATGCCCTCTTCGACTGCAGCCTTCGCGTTGCGCACCGCGTCCTCGATGCGGTGCTTGCGCTCCTTGAGCTCGACCTCGGTCGCAGCACCGGCCTTGATCACGGCAACACCGCCGGCAAGCTTTGCCAGGCGCTCCTGCAGCTTCTCACGGTCGTAGTCGCTGTCCGTGTTCTCGATCTCCGAACGGATCTGCTTCACGCGGCCGGCAATGGCATCCGCCTCGCCAGCGCCTTCGAAGATCGTGGTCTCGTCCTTGGTGACGATGATCTTGCGAGCCTGGCCGAGCAAGTCGAGGGTCGCATTCTCAAGCTTGAGTCCGACCTCCTCGCTGATGACCTGGCCGCCGGTGAGGATCGCGATGTCCTGAAGCTGGGCCTTGCGACGGTCTCCGAAACCGGGAGCCTTGACGGCGACCGACTTGAAGATGCCGCGGATCTTGTTCACGACGAGAGTCGCGAGCGCTTCGCCGTCGACGTCCTCGGCGATGATGAGCAACTGCTTGCCGCTCTGGATCACCTTGTCGACGATGGGAAGAAGGTCCTTGATGTTGGAGATCTTGGAGTTGACGATGAGAACGTAGGCGTCCTCGAACACCGTCTCCTGGCGCTCCGGGTCAGTGACGAAGTACGCCGACAGGAAGCCCTTGTCGAAGCGCATACCCTCGGTGAGTTCAAGCTCGGTGCCGAACGTGTTCGACTCCTCGACGGTAACGACGCCCTCCTTGCCGACCTTGTCGATCGCCTCGGCGATCAGCGCGCCGATCTCTGCGTCCCCGGCGGAGATTGAGGCGGTGGCCGCGATCTCTTCCTTGGTCTCGATC
>JBDTCD010000106.1:0-6256 GCA_039923755.1 Terrimesophilobacter sp.
GATGATCACGGCCTCGCCGGAATCCGTCGCGCTGTCTAAGGCACTCAAGAAACGCGGATTCACGTTTGTCGGCCCCACGACGATGTATGCGCTCATGGAGGCGATCGGCATGGTCGACGCTCATCCAGTGGGTAGCCACAGGCGAGGTTCGTCCGGACTGTGGCCGCGCTAGTGAAAGGGTGGCCCCGATTATCTCGAGGCCACCCCGTCACCTGCTATGCGGACGTGTGATTACGCCAGCTTCCATCCTTAATCTCAGGATGCTTCTTCGCCATCTCCTCGTCGTAGAGGATTCCGGGGACGATGCTCCCATCCTCAAGTTCCACTGCGCCGCGGTGGAGGCCCGCGGGTTCGCCCTCGATGACTTTCAGCAGCACATCCAACGGCAGAGTGTATAGCTCACCCTCGACCGCCGTGCCATCGGTGGCCACCTCGTACATGCCAGGGTGTACACCGCCGATGTCGTGCATCCGGTATTTGGCCGCCGTCTTCGTCTCCCTCACGAGCTCGGCCCCGTTAAGGTTGGAGTGCAGCGGGAGGCCGCGCATGAGCGTGCCGTTCACGAACAGCAGGTCATCCTTCAGTGTCACCGTCTTGTCGTTTCGTGCCGCCCATCCGAATCCGATCAGCAGAATCGCCAGGAACGCGTATCCGAGCGAGACGCCGGGAGAGGCGTTGATGCCCACGGCGACCGAATTGATGAGGCCGAAGAACGACAACACCGCACAGATTCCGGAGGTGATTGCCGCAGCGTACATCTTGTGGTCGATCACAAACACGGTGATTGACCCAAGCAGTATGCCGACGAGCACGGCACCAGAACCGAACAGTTGAAGCCCGTGGTAGATGACTCCGTTACTTGCGAGGTTGTCGAAACCAACTTTTGCCGCGTTGGTGCCTGCCGCCCCGAGCGAGTTGTCGATCAGGCCGGACGCCCATTGCGCGAGGCTTGGCAGCATCGCCAGGATGATGGCCGGCGCGTAGCGAAGAGCGCTCACGCTCGTCGCCTGGGCGCCAATCACCAAACCGATGTATAAGAGGATCGGCACAAGGGCCTGCATCGGGAATATCCCCAGGAAGAGCCCAACGAGTCCGCTGAAGCAGACCAGCGCGACAACTATTCCGGTGACAAGCGAGTATCCGATTCGACCTCCAACGGCCTTCCACCCCGGGTGGCCGATGTAGACGGCCGGTGGGAATGGTGATCCAAGGAATGCGCCGACGATGGCGCCGAGTCCATCCGCCGTCAGGATTTGGCGCGCGGAGTACCGGTCGCCGGCTGCTGCGGCGGACTCGATGTTCGTCATCGCCTCGGTGAAGTTGTAAATACCGAGCGGGATTGCCGTTGCGAGCAGTGGAGCGATGTCCTGAAGACCGCCGATGACGTCTCCCGTGGGGAACGGCAGGTGGATTCCGAGCGTCGCAATCGCCTCGACGACGGCACTGGGCTTGAGGATGTGCGACCACCCGGCAAGCACCGCGATCCACGCGATCACGGTTCCCGCGATGACCGCGATAAGACCTACCGGGATTCCGAACGGCATTCTCTTGAAGGCGAGCCAGCCGATAAGGATGAAGCCAAACGTGACGAAGGCGATCCACGGGGCCTCCCACATCTGGGCAGCAGGGCTCATCGAAATGAACGTCAGCGAAATACCCGCCAGTGCGCCGAGCATTGCCGCGCGGGGCGTCCATTTGCGAATCCACGGTCCGAAGATTGCGCCGAGCAGGATGATGCACCCGACGATGAACGCCCAGGCCAGGCCCGCACGCCATGCTTTGATCGGATCGTGCGACTGGATGTATACCGGCAGCATCACGACGAGCACGACGATGAACATGTGGGGTACGGATGGGCCGTACGGCAGTGCCGCGACATCGGTTCGGTTCTCGCGCCGAGCAAGTCGCCTGGCGAGGATCGCGTACCAAATGTTTCCGAGCGGAAGGGCAATGCCGAGTGCAGGGAGCACTCTGCCATAGACGGTGCTGTCGGGCATGTGCACGACGGCCAGGCAGAGGCCGGAGAGCACGATGACGTTCAGCAGGACGTTTGTGCCGAGCCCGAAGAGCCCGTTCCAGTCGCCCTTGACCCACCACTTGATCTGCACCGGTGCAGATGTGGGAGCCTGGGTGGAGGTACTACTCATTTGCTTTCTCCAATCTCGGGTGTTGCTGCATCGACGGCCGTCAGGAGGTCCGTCGAAGTACCGACCCAGCCGACGATTCCGCCCTGAGCCTTGAACATGTTGAGCGCCGATTCATAGAATTCGCGGAAATACGATCCGGTGCAATCGGAGAGGATGAGGCAGTCGAAACCGCGGTCATTTGCTTCGCGAGCAGTGGATTGCACGCACACTTCGGTGGTGACCCCGGTGAGGATCAGATGGGTGATACCGCCTGCGCGCAGGATCGTTTCAAGGTCTGTCCCGTAGAACGCTCCCTTCCCCGGCTTGTCGAGGACGACTTCCCCCTCGATCGGGTACAACTCGGGGATGATGTCGTGTCCTTTCGAGCCGCGCGTGAGCAGTCGCCCCATTGGCCCCTCTTCCCCGATGCGAAGACTCGGGTTTCCCCGGTCCCGCTTCGAGGGGAACAGGTCGCTGAGATCCTCGCGGTGTCCCTCTCTGGTGTGGATAACCATCCACCCCTCCCTGCGAAACAGGTCGAGAACCGATCGCGTGGGCGCGATAGAGCCGCGCAGGGTTGACACATCGTTGCCGAGAGATTCACCGAATCCGCCCGCCTCAACGAAGTCGCGTTGAAAGTCGATGCACATGAGAGCGACGGAGCTCGGATCGAATGTGAACTCGTAGGGTTCGGCGTTCACCCGCACCTCGGGGTTCATGGTCTTTTCCACTTCGGTTACCTTCCTTGCTGGTTGCGACTGCGTTCAGCCGTCTGCGGTGACAATGGTCCCGGCGGTCCCGGCGAGCGCCTCCGGAAGTTTTCCGATCGAGGTGATGACAGCCCGTGAACCGCCGCCCACCACAAAATCAATGGCTGACTGGACTTTAGGTCCCATCGAGCCGGCGGGGAACTGGCCGTCCGCGAGGTGACGCCGGAGCTCCTCGATGCCGACCGTTCTCAGTGCACGTTGGCCCGGAGCGTTGAAGTCGACATACACTTCGTCGACGCCGGTGACGAGAACAAGCGTTCCGACGTCGATTTCGCTTGCGAGGAGCGCTGAGGCGCGGTCTTTGTCAATGACGGCATCGACAGCATGCCATCCGTGGGTGTCTCTCACCACGGGGATTCCACCGCCACCCGCGGCGATGACGATCGCCCCCGTGCCGACGAGTGCTCGAATCTGGTCGGATTCGATGATGGTGAGCGGGTGGGGGCTTGCTACTACCCTGCGGTAGTTATCGTTGGCGATTTCTGTGACGACCCAGCCTTCTTCGGCGACGCGGCGCCGCGCGACCTCTGCGCTCAGTTGCCCGCCGATGGGCTTGGTCGGCATACTGAACGCGGGGTCATTGATGTCCACTTCAGCGTGAGTAAGAACTGCCACCGCTCTCGTGTCCATGCCGCGCCGCAGGACTGCGGAGTCGATGGCGATCGCGAGCATGTGGCCGATACCGCCCTGGGAATCCGCAACGGCTAGCCACAGGGGGAGTGCGGGAAGACCTTCGACGGTTGCGTCCGGCGCGACAAGTTCGCCTCGCCGGAGGATGTACCCCACCTGTGGACCGTTTCCGTGAGTCACGACGACAGTCCAGCCGCCCATCGCGAGTTCCGCGATGGACTCGGCGAAGTCTGCGGCACGATCGAGTTGCCTCTCGACCGATCCGGCTTCGCCGTCAAGCACGAGTGCATTGCCGCCTACGGCGATCAGGACTGTTCCGGTGGACTGCGCCTGAATGCTCATGCAAGCCCCCGCCGGTCGGCCAGTGAGCGGGCGGCTTTGAGGAATACCTCTGGCGGTGCCGTAACGATTCCCGCACCGATCTGACCGACACCCGCCCGCTTGTGGGCTATACCGGTGTTGATGAGGGGGAGCACGCCCGTGTCAAGCACTTTCAGCACGTCGATCCCCGATGGTGTGCCAGCGAAATTGATCGGGGGCAGCGGGAACGCGGGGTGCGGTCCCATCGTGATGCGGCGCATGGACAGCGTGGCGGCGATGGCATCGTCCGGATTCCCGCCCACGAACTGGGTGATGGCGGGGGAGGCCGCCATCGCGAAACCCCCGAGTCCGAGCGTCTCGGTGATGGCGGAGTCGCCGAGGTCGGGATTCGCGTCCTCTGGGCCGTACCCGGGAAAGAACAGTCCGTCTGCCGGGCCCACCGGTGTCGTAAACCATTCATCCCCAGTTCCCGCAACGCGAAGCCCGAACTCAACGCCATTGCGTGCCATGGCGGTCACGAGAGTCGAATTTTCGACACCGATCGCGATGTCCATCGACAGCTTCGCGGAGGCCATCGAGATATTGAGCGCGAAATGGTCGTTTCCGGCGAGGAAGTTGAGCACGGCGACGGCATCGGAGTTCGGTTCGAGCGCGGCAATCGTTGGGGCGAGCCTTCTCGTGAGCAGCGACGTCGCGGCGACGTTTCGATTGTGCCCTTCGTCGCCCATGGACAGCGCCTGCCCGATGAGCGAGGTGATGTCGATGGGGCCGAAAGCCACCAGAGTTCTGTCGAGGACGGGTCCCAGAACGTCCCGCATCCAAGACAACCGGGTGAGTACCTCATCGTCGAATGCCCCAAATCTCAGCACCTTGCCCAAGCCCTCGTTGAGCGATGCGAAGGCGACTCGCCCGTCGCTGAGGTCGGTCGCGACCAACACGGGCATCGACGGAGCGATCACACCCGCCATCGGCCCCACAGCACCGTGATGGTGGCACGGATCAACCGCAACCTTCCCAGCATCCAGCAGCGACTCAGCTTCCTCTGGCGTGTCGGCCCAGCCTTCGAACAGCGTCGCCCCAATGAGTGCTCCGCGCATAGGACCGCACATCCGCTCCCACTCGATAGGCGGTCCGGCGTGGAGAAGCGTTCGCCCGTCGGCGATACCCGGGATTACCTCGCGAGCGGGCCGGATTCGCGTCAATTGCGGACGCACAGCCTGCACAGCGGTGATCGCACTGGAGTTAGCGTCGTCGGTGGTCTCGTTGTCGAGTGCGAGGGCACGCCTGGCCACTCCGGCGTCCCCGAAGGCGGGTGGGCGCCAGTCCAACTGGATCACCGCTAACGGCGGAACGCCTTCGACGATGAGTGGAAGGCCGATATTGATGACCCGAAGGGCCCCGTCGAGGATTGTCATGATGCTGAAACTCCCGCCTGTTGTGCCGCCACAAATCTGACCGCCGAGGCGTTGGTCTCCGCCAGGATGATGCCGGCGTCGCGAAGAATGTCGCGCTGCCTCGAAATACCCTGCGGGTCGCCGGGCGTTCCGCACACGGATGCGACGAACTCGAGTCGTCGGCCGTCAGCCTCTGCCGTACGCCGTGCTTCGCGCACCGCCTCGGCAACCGGGCTCGACGGGTCGATGTTCGCACCGTGGCCGAGGACGACATCCAGAAGAACAATGCCCACCGAGGGATCTGATCCGGCCGCAACGATCTTCTCTGCCCGTGCCTCGGGATCGATCATCGGATGCGGCTTTCCCGCTGTGTACTGGTCGTCACCGAGATCGAGTACCTCGCAATCGATGTGCGAACGCTTCAACAGGATCTTCGCTTCAGACGCCAGAGTTCCGCCGGTGTAGAGGCCGAGAACTCGACCGCTGACGGGCTCGATCGGATCAAGGTCTTTGACGATAAGTTCGTGACCGGCGAGGCGCGCGGCTGCGATTGCGCCGCCCTCAAGAGTGCCCCGGACCACCACACCCGTCGAACCGTTGGCGGGTTCGGAATCCTCCATTCCAAGGAAGCACGCTACAACGGGTTTGCCACGGCGGGCGATACTGTCCAGTCGCGCCAGGAGTGCATCCGCTACCTCGTCGGCCGGGGGCTTTGAAACGACGATGATGGCTTCGGTTCCTTCGTCGGCGTCCAGTAGGTCCAGCGCGAAGTTTGCCATGATGCCACCGACTTCGGCAGTCAGGTCGCGGCCGCCAACACCGATGAGCTGTGAAACGCCGACGCCGGCGAGGTCCAGGAGTCGCGAGACTTCCTGGGCTCCGGTGCCGGAAGCCGCGACCAATCCCACTGCACCGCGCGTGACCACGTTCGCAAACCCGAGAGGGACGCCATCAAGAATCGCTGTGCCGCAGTCCGGGCCCATGAACAGGAGCCGGTTGTCCACCGCCAGCCTTT
>JBDTCD010000107.1:0-7196 GCA_039923755.1 Terrimesophilobacter sp.
AGTGAACTGCCGGCAAGCGCCCCCGCTCCATATGGAGAAACGGTTGCCCGTGCCATCCAGTCGCGCAATCGCTCGAGTGTGCGCACGAGCGGCCATGCGTGCGCAAGCAGGTGGTGGGCGAGGAGAACCGGCTGCGCGTGCTGCAGATGAGTGCGACCGGGCATGACTGCGGACCGATGTGCTTCGGCCTGGGCTGAAATCGCATCGATGAGATGGATAACCTGGTGCCGAATTGTCCGTTCGTGATCGAGCAGGTACAGGCGAATGAGCGTCGCGATCTGATCGTTCCGGCTGCGCCCCGCCCGCAGGCGCCCTCCGAGGTCGGTGCCAATAATGCCCAGCAGCGCCCGCTCGAGGGCACCGTGCACGTCTTCGTCGGTGTCCTCCGCGGTGATCGATCCGCCCTGCACTCCGGACAGGAGATCATCCAGCCCCGCCAACATCCGTTGGAGCTCATCCAAATCGAGGTAGCCAGCCGCAGCGAGCGCCTTCGCGTGCGCACGGGAACCCGCAATGTCATACCGGGCAAGTTGCCAGTCGAAGTGGGTCGAGCGGCTCAGCCGGGCGAGCTCGGGTGATGGGCCACCCGCAAAGCGGGCACCCCACAGGGATCCCTCGTTCGTTCCGCTCGACGTCGTCATCTACTTGCCAGTGTGGTGTTGTTGCTGCGCATCCCGACGCGCGGAGATGCGGCTGGGAAGCGACCAGATCTCAATGAAGCCCTTCGAGAGTGACTGGTCGAACGTGTCGCCCGTGTCATAGGTCGCGAGGTCAAAGTCGTAGAGGCTCTCCTGGCTGCGCTGCCCTGTGACGACGGCGCGACCGCCCTGAAGCGTGAGCCGGATGTCGCCGCTCACGTGCCGCTGCGTGTCGTCGATGAAGACGTCAAGTGAACGTTTGAGCGCAGAGAACCACAGCCCGTCATACACGAGGTTGGCCCAGTCCGCTTCGACCTTGCGCTTGTAGCGGTTGAGATCACGCTCGAGTGTGAGGTTCTCGAGGGCTTCGTGCGCGACGATAAGAGTTGTGGCCGCCGGAGTCTCGTAGATCTCGCGGCTCTTGATGCCGACGAGCCGATCCTCGATGATGTCGATTCGCCCAATTCCGTGCTTTCCGGCAAGGGTATTGAGGTTCTGGATAACCTCGAGCGGCGACTGTGCGTGGCCATTGATCGCCATCGGGATGCCGCGATCAAAGGTGATGATGATCTCATCTGCTGGCTGTACCTCCGCGGGGTTCTGCGTGTACTCGTAGAGGTCCTCAATCGGCGGATTCCACGGGTCTTCGAGGAAGCCGGTCTCCAGCGTGCGACCCCACACATTCTTGTCAATCGAATACGGGTTCTTCTTGGATTGCTCGATCGGCAGATTGTGCTCCTGTGCGTACACGATCGCCTTGTCGCGAGTGAGCGCGAGGTCCCGCACGGGGGCGATGCTCGTAAGCTCTGGAGCGAGCGCAGCGATGGCAGACTCAAATCGAACCTGATCATTGCCCTTGCCCGTGCAGCCGTGGGCGACGCTGTCCGCTCCCAGTTCGCGCGCTGTTGCGGCGAGATACTTCGCAATGATCGGGCGGGACAGGCCAGACACAAGCGGATACTGCTTCTGGTAACTCGCGTTCGCTTTGAGCGCTGGCATGAGGTAGTCGCTAGCGAACTCATTCTTCGCGTCCACGACGATCGCATCGACGGCCCCACACTCGAGTGCGCGCTGGCGGATGTCCTCCATGTTCTCGCCGCCCTGGCCGACATCAACGGCGAGGGCAACAACGTCCTTGCCCGTCGCATCCTTCAGCCAACCGATACCGACGGAGGTGTCAAGTCCGCCGGAATAGGCGAGGACTACGAGTTCTGACATGTGGGGGTTCTCCTTGTAGTTCGTTTTCCAGTGTATTCAGACTTGGCGAAGCAACCAGACAAGCAGTGCTTTCTGGGCGTGAAGGCGGTTCTCTGCCGCATCCCAGATGACGCTCTGCGGACTGTCGAGTACCTCCGCGGTGACCTCGAAGCCGCGATCGGCGGGAAGGCAGTGGAGGAAGAGGGCGTCGGGCTTAGCGAGCGCGAGCAGGTCTGCGTTCACCTGATACGCACCCAGGGTACTCAGCCGCTGCGCCTTCTCCTTCTCCTTGCCCATCGACACCCAGGTGTCGGTGACCACGACATCCGCGTCGCGCACCGATGCGCGCGGATCGGTGAAGAGCTCAACCGAGCCACCGGTCGCGGCGGCACGCAGGCGAGCATCGACAACGACAGCATCCGTCGGTGCGTAGTCGGCAGGTGACGCCACCCGAATGTGCATCCCTGCCGTCGCGCACGCGAGCAGGTAAGACTGCGCCATGTTGCTCCCGCCGTCACCGAGGAACGTTACGGTGAGCCCGGCGAGAGCTCCGCGATGCTCACGGATTGTGAGCAGATCAGCGAGGAGTTGGCAAGGGTGGAAGTCGTCACTCAACGCGTTGATCACTGGGACGGTCGTGCCGTTGGCCATCTCCTCTAACCCCGACTGCGCATACGTGCGCCACACGATCGCCGCGACCTGCCGCTCAAGCACTCGCGCGGTGTCGGCTGCGGTCTCCTTGCCGCCGAGCTGGCTGTTCGCGGTGCTGATAATGAGCGGAACCCCGCCAAGTTCGGCGATCCCCACGGCGAAGGAAACTCTCGTCCTCGTGGAGGACTTGTCGAAAATCACCACAATGGTCTGCGGGCCCTCAAGCGGCCGCACAGAAAACCGGTTGCGCTTGAGGTCGACCGCAAGGTCGAGAATCTCCGATTGCTCCGATGGGCTGAGGTCGTCATCCCTCAAAAGGTGGCGAGTCACGATATGTCCTCCAATGATTCGGTGAAGATTCGGCGGAATTCGGCAATTTCGTCGTCGCCGATGATGAGAGGGGGCGCAAGCCGAATACTCGTGTCGTTCGGTGCGTTAATGATGAGGCCACGCGCGAAGGCGGCGGCCGAGAGCGATTTGGCCACGGGTGCGCTCAGCCCGATGCCGATGAGGAGCCCTCGACCCCTCACTTCGGTGATGAGCGGGTGCATGAGTGCCGTGAGGAACTCACGCACCTGCGCACCCCGCCGCGCCGCGTTGTCCACGAGTCCGACGCGCTCGATTTCTCCCAGAACGGCATTTCCTGCTGCAGCGGCAAGTGGATTACCCCCGAACGTGCTGCCGTGTTGCCCAGCCTGGAGAAGCGTTGATGCCCGGCCGAACGTGACGAGCGCGCCGATCGGCACACCACCGGCAATTCCCTTCGCCAGCGCGACGGCATCCGGAACAATCCCGAAGTGCTGGAATGCGAACCACGTGCCGGTGCGACCGATCCCGGTCTGGATCTCGTCAAGGATCAGGAGGACACCGTGTTGTGCCGTCAACTCTCGGGCCCGAGCCAGGTAGCCTTCCGGCAGGTCGATGACGCCGGCCTCGCCCTTGATCGGTTCGAGGAACAACGCTGCGACATCCGGGCCGATGGCCGCCTCCAACGCCTCGATCGTCGACTCAATGTGCTCGACGCCGGGGACAAGCGGGGTGAACGGTTCCTGGAGCGCCGACTGCCCGGTCAGGGAGAGGGCACCCATGGTGCGACCGTGAAAGGACCGGGTGAGGCTCAGGACGCGCGGTCGAGCCCCGTTCTCGCTGTTGCGGCGGGCGAGTTTGAACGCGGCCTCGATCGCCTCTGTGCCGGAGTTGCAGAAGAAGACCCGCCCGTCATCACCCGCGCCCGAGATACGGCACAACCGTTCGGCAAGCTCGACCTGCTGGGGTGTTGCGAAGTAGTTGGACACGTGAGCGAGTGTTGCGATCTGGCGGCTGACGGCGTCGACGAGTACCGGATGTGCGTGGCCGAGCGCATTCACCGCGATGCCCGCGAGGAAGTCGAGATAACGTGTGCCCTGGGCATCCCAGACGAAGCAGCCCTCGCCCCGAACGAGAAGGGCCAAGGGGGTGGTGACCGTGCCCATCAGGTTGGAGCGGTAGCGGCCGAGCCAATCGTCACTACCGGACTGGCCATCGGCCGGGCTGGTGGTCGCAGAGTTCTCGGTCATGAGTCAACCTTTTCGATCGGAGTGACGGTGGTACCCGTAGTACCGAACGGTTCGGTAATCAGCGCGTGGGGTACCCGACCATCAATAATGGCCACGCGGCCCACTCCGCCGAGCACAGCATTCCTGGCGGCAGTCATTTTGGGGATCATCCCGGATTCGAGGGTGGCCAAAAGGGACGCGAGTTCGTCCGTGTTGATCTGCCCGACCAGCGAATCCCGATTCGGCCAGTCGCGATAGAGGCCCGCGACGTCGGTGAGGAGGAGCAACCAGTCTGCGTGGAGGGCGACCGCGAGGCTCGCCGCCGCGGCATCCGCGTTGACGTTGAGGAGCTCACCACTCGCTGTGTCGCGGGCAATCGCCGACACGACGGGGATTGCCTCGCTTTCCAGCACGGCGATAACAGAAGCGGGCTCCACGCTGGCGATTTCGCCCACCCGCCCGAGGTCGATCACCTCACCGTCAACGTAGGTTCCGGCACGCGACGCAGCAAACACGCTGCCGGGGTCATCGCCGATGGCGGTGGCAGGCAATCCCGCTGCACTGAGCCCGCCAACGAGGTCGGATCCGATCCTCAGGAGAACCTCGCGCACGACCCGGACGGCCTCGGCGGTGGTCACGCGCAGTCCACCACGGAACTCGCTGTGGATTCCCCGCGCAACGAGTTCGGACGAGATCTGAGGTCCACCGCCGTGGGTTACGACAACCCGGATACCCGCACGTGTGAGCGCGACGATGTCGTCGCAGAATGCCGCCGCGAGTTCACCGTCAATCATCGCGTTTCCGCCGAATTTGACCACGACGGTCTCGCCGCGGTGGGTGCCAAGCCAGGATTCGGTCATCATCAGCTCGAATACGCGCTGTTTTCGTGGACGTACTCGAGGGTGAGATCGTTGGTGAGGATCGTGGCGGAGGCAGAGCCGACAGCAAGGTCGAGTTCGACAAGCAACTCCCGAGGGGTCAGATCAACCCGTTCGCGTGGCACGTCCGGCTGGCCTTCGTGGCACACCCGAACGCCGTTCATGCTCACGTCCACGTTGTAGGGGTCGAACTCGGCGGCAGTGGTACCGATCGCGGCAAGAACCCGGCCCCAGTTGGGGTCGTTGCCGAAGACGGCTGTTTTAAAGAGATTGCTGCGCGCAATCGCCCTGCCGACCTCTTCTGCGTCGCGCTCGTTGGCGGCACCGCGTACCGTGATCGTGATGTCGTGACTAGCACCCTCGGCATCTGCCAAGAGCTGTCTGGCCAGATCCGCGCAGACGTCGGTGAGTGCGGCGGTGAAGTCCTCGACCTCTGGTCGGATGCCGGATGCCCCTGACGCGAGCAGAGTGACCTGGTCGTTCGTCGAGGTGCAGCCATCGGAGTCCAGGCGATTGAACGTCGTCCTGGCGGCCGCGTGCAGCGCGATGTCGAGTTCGGCGGCGTCAATCTCGGCATCGGTGGTGAGTACGACAAGCATCGTGGCAAGCGCCGGTGCGAGCATTCCTGCACCCTTGGCTATTCCGCCAACGGTCCAACCGTCCCCGATGCGCACGGCAAGTTTGGGAACGGAGTCCGTTGTCATGATCGCCCGCGCCGCTGCCTCACCGCCGTGCGAATTGAGTGCCGCAACGGCATCAGCGACGCCGGCCAGAACCCTGTCACGATCGAGCTGTTCCCCGATAAGTCCGGTAGAGCACACGAGGACGTCCCCGGCCGAAATCTGCAGAGCAGCTGCCACGGCATCCGCCGTCGCGTGCACGGTCTGGAATCCCTGGTGGCCGGTAAAGCAATTCGCACCGCCCGAGTTGAGGATGATCGCGTTCACGGTGCCGTCGGCGATGACCTGCTCTGACCACAGGATGGGGTTCGCCCTGGACCGGTTGCTGGTGAACACGGCTGCCGCCGAAAAGAGCGGGCCGCGGTTCACGATGAGTGCGACATCCGCTGCACCTGAGGTCTTGAGTCCGGCGGAGACCCCTGCAGCCTCGAAGCCTTTCGCCGCGGTGACGCTCACGGTGCAACTCCATTCACGGGAAGCCCTGTGGTTTCGGGAAGTCTGAGGGCAAGGTTTGCGGACTGGATCGCCGCACCCGCCGTACCTTTCACAAGGTTGTCGATTGCGGTGATAGCCACAACTCGACCCGCTGCTTCGTCGACCGCCAGTCCGATCAGCGCGACGTTAGAGCCGAGCACGTCTGACGTCTTCGGGAACTCACCGTGCGGCAGCAGTGTGACGAATTCTTCGTGTTCGTAGACTGCCTCCCACGCCTCGCGCACCTCAGTAGTCCGCATCCCTGGAGCAAGGCGTGCCGTTGACGTCGCGAGGATTCCCCGCGCCATGGGCACGAGGACGGGGGTGAACGAAATGGACACGTTCCTTCCTCCCGCGGCGGCCAGGTTCTGACGAATCTCGGGGGTGTGCCTGTGCACTCCACCCACGGCGTACGGGCCTGCCGAACCGTGGATTTCACTGGCCAGTAGTTCGGTCTTCAGCGACCTTCCCGCACCGGAGGTTCCTACGGCGAGCACTGCGACGACGTCATCCGCCATGATCACGCGGTCCCGGATTCCGGGTGCAAGCCCGAGAGTGATCGCCGTCACGTTGCATCCTGGAACCGCAATCCGACTCGCCTCGGCGAGGTGGGACCGTTGGCTCCCTCCTGCGGCGAGCGGCAGTTCTGGAAGGCCATACGCCCACGGGGAATGAAATTCACCGCCATAGAACGCCTTCCACTCCGCCGCATCCGTGAGTCGATGATCGGCTCCGCAGTCCACCACCAGCGGCGTGTCGGTGAGAGCGTCGGTGAGGTCGCCCGAATGGCCGTGCGGCAGGGCGAGGAACACCACGTCGTGGCCGCCGAGCGTCTCGGCACTGGTCTCCGCGAAGGTGACACCGGAGTATGAGCGTAGATGCGGGTGCAACGACGTGACGAGCATCCCGGCACTCTGGTGCGCCGTAACGGTGCGAACCTCGAAGTAGGGGTGATCGGCAAGCAAACGGAGGAGCTCTCCTCCTGCATAACCGCTTGCGCCGGCTACGGCTACGGTGTGGGACATGTCAACAACCTCTGATGCGAACGACGGACAGGGACCGAGGCGGCGACGCGGCGAGGCAGCTGGGACGTGTCAGCGCTGCGGCGTCGCCGAAAGTCGGCGCGCGCGGCGACCGCGGAGG
>JBDTCD010000108.1:0-5027 GCA_039923755.1 Terrimesophilobacter sp.
CGTTCCTCGCTCGAGGATCCTTGACTGATCCCGGCCGTTCGGCAGCACTCGAGGTCACTTGTCCAGGAAACGAGTCGGCAATGGCTCTCGTCGGCGCCGCTGGACGGTTGAAAGTTTCCGCCAAGGCACGTGAAGTGCGGGGCGTGCATCGGGTGGTTATCCGGGATGGGGAAGCCATCAGCACGATGCTCGTGCACATGGGGGCGGTAGATGCCGTCATCTCGTGGGAAGAGCTTCGGCAGCGCCGCGAAGTCCGCGCCACCGCGAATCGGCTGGTCAATTTCGACGACGCGAACCTGCGCAGAAGCGCGCAGGCTGCGGTTGCCGCGTGCGCTCGGGTCGAGAGGGCGCTGGAGATTCTCGATGGCCACGTGCCGGATCACCTCCGTTACGCGGGGGAGCTTCGCCTCCGATTCCGGGACGCGAGTCTCGACGAACTTGGCCATCATGCTGACCCTCCCATGACGAAGGATGCCGTGGCGGGCAGAATCCGCCGACTACTCGCGATGGCCGACAAAGTGGCCATCGACCAGGGAATTCCGGGTACCGACGCAAACCTGCCGCCGGACTACGACGAGGTGTAGGCGAAGGCGGACACCCTGAGCCCTTCCCGACAGCGGGGATAGACTGAAAAGGTCATCCGCTCCGCCGCTGTGCGCGGCCTGAGCATCACAACGTGAGGAGATCACACATCATGGCTGACTACACACTCCCGGATTTGGGTTACGACTACGCGGCACTCGAGCCCCACATCAGTGCTCGCATCATGGAATTGCACCACGATAAGCACCACAAGGCCTACGTTGATGGTGCGAACACTGCGCTGGCCAAACTGGCAGAGGCACGAGATTCACACGACTTCGCGAACATCAACAAGCTTGAAAAGGATCTCGCGTTCAACCTTGCCGGCCACGTCAACCACTCGGTCTTCTGGACTAACCTGTCGCCGAACGGCGGTGGAAAACCAGAGGGTGAGCTCTCTGCCGCAATCGACGACAACTTTGGATCCTTCGACAAGTTCACGGCGCATTTCACGGCTGCGGCAGCGGGAATCCAGGGGTCGGGCTGGGGCGCGCTCGTCTGGGATTCGCTCGGCAAGAAGCTTCTTGTGCAGCAGTACTACGATCACCAGGGCAACTTCGCCACGGGTACTGTTCTGATCCTGCTCTTGGACATGTGGGAGCATGCTTTCTACCTTGACTACGTCAATGTGAAGGGAGATTACATCAAGGCGTTCTGGAACATCGCCGACTGGGGTAACGTTGCTGCGCGCTTCACTGCAGCTCGAGAAAAGACATCCGGGCTGCTGATACTGTCATAGCGGCCATATCGAGTTTTCAACCCCCAGTCTTCACCCCCCAGTTATCACCCCGAGGAGTCCCCTTTTGTCCGTCAAGATCGGCATCAACGGCTTCGGCCGGATCGGCCGCAACTATTTCCGCGCTGCACTTGCCAAGGGGAGTGACCTCGAAATCGTCGCGGTTAACGACCTGACGGATAACTATGCGCTCGCCACGCTGCTGAAATACGATTCGGTGAACGGTCGACTGGATGCAACCGTCGAGCTCGACGGAGACCGCATTGTTGTCAACGGCAAGCCGATTACGGTGCTCGCTGAGCGTGACCCTGTCCTTCTTGGCTGGGGGGACCTTGGTGTGGACATCGTCATAGAGTCGACTGGGCACTTCACCAATGCCGAGGATGCGCGCAAGCACATCGGCGCCGGCGCGAAGAAGGTCATCATTTCCGCCCCCGCGAAAGGTGAGGACGCAACGTTCGTCATGGGCGTCAACGAAGGTGACTACGATCCAGCAACGCAGCACATCATCTCGAACGCGTCGTGCACGACCAACTGCCTGGCGCCGCTCGCGAAAGTGTTCCTCGATAACTTTGGTATTGAACGCGGTCTGATGACGACCATCCACGCCTACACCGCCGACCAAAACCTGCAGGATGGTCCCCACAAGGACCTCCGCCGCGCGCGGGCCGCAGCTCTCAATATTGTTCCGACGAGCACGGGGGCAGCAAAGGCGATCGGACTGGTCCTGCCGGAATTGATCGGCAAACTTGATGGCTACGCTCTTCGCGTTCCCGTCCCCACCGGCTCGATCACCGACCTCACCATCGAGACGCGAGCTGGCCTCACCGTCGATGATGTGAACGCCGCATACCGTGAGGCGGCAGACGGCTACCTCAAGGGTTTGTTGAGCTACACGGAAGATCCTCTCGTCTCCAGCGATATCGTCGGCGACCCGCACTCGTGCATTTTCGACTCAGGACTCACCAAGGTCATGGGAACACAAGTGAAGGTTGCGGGTTGGTACGACAACGAGTGGGGTTATTCCAACCGTCTCGTCGACCTCACCGAATACGTCGCCGCTCGCCTGGCCTGAACGCGATAACGATGCTTCGAACGATCGAGTCGCTTGGTGGGCTGTCCGGGAAGCGGGTGTTGGTCCGCTGCGACCTGAATGTGCCCCTCGATGGCGAGACCATCACCGACGACGGGCGGATCCGCGCATCGCTCACCACCCTCAACGAACTGATTCACGCCGGCGCACGCGTCGTGGTGCTCTCGCACCTCGGTAGGCCGAACGGAGTCCCCGATGCCCAATACAGTCTTGCGCCCGTGGCTCAACGACTCAGCGAGCTGCTCGGCAAGCCGGTGGTGTTCGCAAGCGACACGGCAGGCTCGGCGGCGAAGAACGCCGTCAGCGAACTCGCGGATGGCGACATCGCCCTTCTCGAAAACCTGCGGTTCAATGCGGGGGAGACCTCGAAGTCTGGTGAGGAGCGACGCGAATTCGCGACGAAGATCGCGGAACTCGGCGATGCGTTCGTTTCGGATGGGTTCGGAGTTGTGCATCGCGAGCAGGCGAGCGTGGTCGAATTGGCAGAATTGCTACCCAGTGCAGCCGGACGGCTGATCGAGACGGAGCTCGGTGTCCTGGAACGACTCACTAAAGACCCTCAGAAGCCTTACACGGTGGTTCTGGGCGGTTCTAAGGTCTCCGACAAGCTTGGTGTCATCAAGCACCTTCTGCCTCGCATCACGTCGCTGCTGGTCGGTGGAGGGATGATGTACACGTTCCTCGCCGCACAGGGGCATGCCGTCGGCGCGAGCCTCCTGGAATCCGACCAGGTCGACACCGTCCGTGGCTACCTTGAGGAAGCGAAGCGGATCGGCGTCAACATCGTTCTTCCTACCGATGTCGTTGTCGCTTCCGGTTTTTCCGCGGACGCCGAGCACGTCGTGCGAGCGGCCGATGCAATCGAGGACACGCAGTGGGGTCCGAACGGAACCGGGCTCGACATCGGCCCGGAGACCGCTTCGCATTTTGCTGGCGTGATTTCTGCTTCCCGCACGGTGTTCTGGAACGGCCCGATGGGCGTGTTTGAATTTGCCGATTTTGCCGCAGGAACACGCGCGATCGCCGAAGCATTGACCGTAGTGAACGGCTTGTCAGTGGTGGGCGGCGGAGACTCGGCCGCTGCCGTTCGCACACTGGGGTTCAACGACAACAGCTTTGGGCACATATCAACGGGAGGCGGATCGAGCCTCGAATTCCTCGAAGGGCAGCGTCTCCCAGGACTGGAGGTACTCGGATGGCAGTGATACCGGATTCGCAGCGGATACCGCTCATCGCCGGAAACTGGAAGCTCAATCTTGATCACCTTCAGTCAATTGCCTTCGTGCAGAAACTCGCATGGAGCCTCAAGGATGCGCGACTGGATTTTCGCAGCGTCGAGGTTGCCGTTTTCCCGCCATTCACCGACCTTCGCTCCGTGCAGTCGCTCATCGCTGCGGATCGTTTCCCGCTCACTTTCGGTGCACAGGATGTATCCGAACACGATTCCGGCGCCTATACGGGGGAAATTTCCGGAGCGTTCCTTAAAGCCCTCGACTGCAGTTACGCCATCGTCGGCCACTCGGAACGCCGGTCGTATCACCACGAGTCGAACGAAATTGTCGGATCCAAGGCGGCTGCCGCGATTCGGCACGGACTTGTCCCCGTCATCTGCGTCGGGGAGACCGCTGAAGACCTGGAGTCTCGAGGAGCCAGCGCAGTACCGGTCGAACAGCTTCAGGTCGCGCTGAGCGGCCTTCCCCAGGCTGCAGACATTGTGGTCGCATACGAACCCGTGTGGGCCATTGGTTCCGGTCAGGCAGCCACGCCGGAGCAGGCCGAGAGTGTAGCGGCAGCGCTGCGCGAGGTCATCCGGGAGTCCCTTGGCGCGGAGGCGGCGGGTCGCACGCGCATCCTCTATGGCGGCTCCGTGAAGTCGGGAAACATCGCCAGTTTCCTGCGCGAACCGAATGTGGATGGTGCTCTGGTTGGTGGTGCGAGCCTCCTGGTTGACGAGTTCGCGAAGATTGCCCGATTCCAAAGCCACGTCGGCGTCTGACCGCTGAATCGGCGGTCGCGCCTCCGCAAGTTATACTGGTCAACGGCCAGCGCCCCCAGAAAGGCAACAATCCCGTGGAAATTCTCCAGGTCATCCTGCAGGTCGTGCTCGGAATCACGAGTCTTCTGCTGACCCTGCTCATTCTGTTGCACAAGGGGCGCGGCGGGGGCCTGTCCGACATGTTCGGCGGCGGAACAACCTCCAATCTCGGCGCCTCGGGAGTGGCTGAACGCAACCTCAACCGGTTCACCGTCATTCTCGGGCTCGTGTGGGTTTCCTGCATCATCATTCTCGGCCTCATCACGAAGTTCCAAGCCGGCGTCTAAGGAGTCAGTCGTGGCATCAGGTGGTAGCGCAATTCGCGGGTCCCGTGTGGGAGCCGGCCCCATGGGGGAGCAGGACCGGGGCTTTCACGCCGACCGGATCCAGGTCTCGTATTGGTGCGGCAACGGGCATGAGCTGAAGCCGTACTTTCTCGCGACGATCGAACCGGAGGAGATTCCGGAGCAGCTCGACTGCCCAAATTGTGGACTCCCCGCCGGGCGGGACAAGGAGAATCCTCCGTCGGTAACGAAGCTTGAGCCTTACAAGACCCACCTGGCCTATGTGAAGGAGCGCCG
>JBDTCD010000109.1:0-9650 GCA_039923755.1 Terrimesophilobacter sp.
ATCGTGGGTAAGGCTGTGCACTCCTGATTCGCCTCCGAGCAGGGCGTTCCAGGAATCACGTGCAGTGCCACCGAGAGGTGAGCTTGCACCGATTCCGGTGATCACGATCTTTTTGAGCGTCATCTAAGCATCCTTCTATTGATGAAACTGTGAGCCCCCGGCCACCCGGAATGAACCGGAAGGCCGGGGGCTCGTCACAATTAGTTCTGAGCCTTGGTGATGAAGCTCACGGCATCGCCGACAGTCTTCAGGTTCTTGACCTCTTCATCCGGGATCTTCACGTCGAACTTCTCTTCGGCGTTGACCACAATGGTCATCATCGAGATCGAGTCGATGTCGAGATCGTCAGTGAACGACTTGTCCAGCTCGACCGTGTCAGTCGCGATGCCGGTTTCGTCGTTGATGAGCTCGGCGAGGCCGGCCAGAACTTCTTCGGTGGACAATGCCATTGCGTTTCTCCTTGGGGTATTGATGACCGGGGATAAGTTTAGGGCAGGACGACGACCTGTGCCCCATACACGAGGCCCGCGCCGAAACCGATCTGCAGTGCGAGTCCGCCGGAGAGCTCCGGATGCTCTTTCAGCAGTCGATGAGTGGCGAGGGGAATCGAGGCGGCAGAGGTGTTACCGGTCGTCTCGATGTCACGCGCGATCACAACGGATTCCGGTAGTTTCAACTGTTTTGCGAACTCGTCGATAATGCGCATATTGGCCTGGTGCGGGATGAACGCCGCAAGATCGCCAGCAGTGATTCCCGCTAGCTCCAGCGCCTTCTTGGCAACCTTTGCCATGTCCCACACCGCCCAGCGGAATACTGTTTGGCCCTCCTGGCGCAGGGTCGGCCAATTGGCATCTCCCTCGCGGTAGTCGATGAGGGTGGCGTTCATTCCCACGGCAGCGGCTTTTGAGCCATCCGAGCCCCACACAGCGGGGGAGATGCCAGGGAATTCGCTGGTGCCAACGATGACAGCGCCAGCACCATCACCGAGGAGGAACGAGATCGAACGGTCGGTGGGGTCGACGACGTCGGAAAGTTTCTCCGCGCCGATCACCAGTGCGTAGTGGGCAGCTCCGGAACGGATAAGGGCATCCGCCTGTGTAATCGCGTAGGAGTAGCCCGCGCAGGCCGCATTCTCGTCGTAGGCGGCGGCCGGGTTTGCGCCGACCCGATCGGCGACGACGGCAGCCATCGAGGGAGTTTGCTGTACGTTGCTGATCGTCGCAATGATGACAAGGTCGATGTCGGCAGGGGCGACTCCCGACGCGGTGATGGCCTCCTTCGCTGCCTCTGTCGCCAAGTCGACCGCAAGCAGGCCGGCAGACGCGCGAGTCCGCGTGATGATGCCGGTGCGCTGCTGGATCCATTCGTCGCTGGAATCGATCGGGCCAACAAGCTCATCGTTGGGCACGACGCGATCGCCGCGAGCGGCACCAAATCCGTAAAGTCGAGTGAATTTCGCCCCGGTGGACTGCTTCAATGTTGGCGTACTCATGAGTTCTCAATCATCTCGATGGCGGCATGGAGGTCTTCTGGCGTTTTGACGGCGATGGCGGGGACACCTTTGAGCCCGCGCTTGGCGAGCCCAACAAGCGCGCCAGCGGGGGCGACTTCGATGACGCCGTTCACGCCGGCAGCGGCGAAAGAGTCCATGCACTTGTCCCAGCGCACAGGCGAGGAGACCTGGCCGACGAGAAGGTCAAGGTATTCGCGGCCGCCGGTGACACGATGGCCATCCCGGTTGGACCAGATGGGAAGGATGGGATCGCCGGCCTGCAAGGCCGCAGCAGCAGTTCCCAGACGTTCGACGGCCGGTGCCATATACCGGGTATGAAACGCACCGGCGACCTGCAAGGGAATGACGCGGGAACCGGGCGGTGGTGCTTCCTTGAGTTTCTCCAGAGCGTCCAGTGCGCCAGCGACGACCACCTGACCTCCACCGTTGAAGTTGGCGGGTTCAAGCCCCAGGCCTGACAGCATGGCGAGAAGTTCCGCTTCGTTGGCACCGACAACGGCGCTCATTCCCGTGGGCGCGAGCGCTGCAGCATCGGCCATCGCGCGTCCACGCTCGGCCACCAAAGACATGGCATCCGACTCGCTCAGGATTTCAGCGGCTGCGGCCGCGGTGAGCTCGCCAACGGAGTGTCCTGCGATGCCACCAATCTGATCGCGGCGCCCCTCAAGGAGCGCGAAGAGAGTGAGGAGGCCGGCGGCGACGATGAGCGGTTGCGCGACCTTGGTGTCGCGAATCGTATCGGCATCAGAAACCGTGCCGTGTGCGGCGAGATCCATTCCGGCGGCATCCGAGTATCTGGCCAGACGTTCAGGCAAGCCGGGTACTTCGAGCCAGGGGGAAAGGAACCCGGGGGTTTGCGAACCCTGTCCGGGGCAGACGACGACGATCACCTCTCTAGTCTCCCAATCCTCGAGCACATTTCACTGTGACAACCCCACCAACAATAGCGGCAGGCCTTGTCCAAACCCTCAACTCCCCGCCCTAACCCGTTTCAAGGAGATTTACTTGCAGACCCTCCGATACGGCGGAAGCTCCCTTTCGAGGATCAGTATTTCCTTGACACGGGTCCGACCGCAGGGTGAAGCATGGTGAGGCAGGGTGAGGCAGGGTGAGGCAGGGTGAGGCAGGGTGAGGCAGGGTGAAGCAGGGTGAAGCAGGGTGAAGCAGGGTGAAGCAGGGTGAAGCAGGAAGTGCGCTGACAGAAGCGCGGGTCAGGCCACCTGATGATCCCCTCGGAGGAGCGCAGCGAGAACCGCGGCCCTCACGTCGCCCCAATGGTGGACGATGAGCTGGTAGTCGAACCGCAGAACGCGATAGCCGAGAATTCCGAGTCTCGTGTCGCGGGCGTTGTCCGCGATCCGGTCATGCAGTTTACTGTCGATCTCGATCACGAGCGTTTCCCCGATAAGGAAGTCCACCCGGTCGTGGCCGATCCATACCTGCTGTCGAAATCGGATGCCGAGCTTCTGCATCCGAAACGAGAACATCGACTCGGTCCCGCTCTGCGACAGTTTTCCCGCGGCGACGAGGGCACGGCGACGGTGTCTTGGGCAGGAAGTGAGGAGGCGATTCCACTCCAGCGAAGTCATTAACTTCTGGTTGAGCGCGGACTCCGCCACGACAAACGCGAATTCAGCTGGGTACGAATACGCGATTTGACTGATGCACAGGTCGAGGTCAACGAGGACCCTCGAGCGGGACGGTGCAGTCGGGACCCAGTGCACGACCACTCCCGGTTCGCTCAGATCGGACATTCGTTTCCGGCTGTCCGACCTGGAGCGAAGTTGGCACGCGTTCGGAGCGACCTCGACCTCGAGAGGCCCGTCTGGCCCTGGCACCCAGAGTCCGTAATGCCTGGCAGCGCTCGCACCGGTGAGTTTTCCTCCGACGCGCCAGGCGCGCACGAGTTCAGGTGCCAGATCCGGCAAACAGAACCAGCCCTTCCTCACCCGGACGATCGTGCCGCGCTGGACGGCGTCTCGGACGTCTGCTTGAGTGCGCCCACGGGAATACAACTCATGGGTCGCCGCCACATCGCCGAATGAGCGAAGATCTTCGGCGATGGAATGCATCGCAACACCCTGCCTCTTGGCACCGCCGCGGCGTGTGGAACTTATCTGAACTGTGGATCTCGTGATTGGGATGGTGCTGTGGAGGACTGGCCGCCACGTCCGGTGCAACGCGTTTCAAGGAGAATCTCGTCGGCAGTGGCCCAGGCGCCTATGGGCTCGCCGTCTCAGGGGCAATACTCCTTGAAACGGGTTAGTGCATGGCGTGGTTCGCCACCGCAGGCGACGTGAAGGGGCGGAGAGAGGGCGGGTGGGTCAGGTTACGCGGTCAGCGACGTCTCACCGCAGTATCCGACTCCGAAATCGAGCCGATGATAAGCGCGGCCTGCAGGATGAGGGACTCGCGGGCCCCCGTCGCGTCGTACCCGATGACCTCGGAGACACGTTTCAGGCGGTAACGCACCGTGTTCGGGTGTACAAAGAGCTCGCGGGCCGTCGCTTCGAGCGAACGCCCGTTGTCGAGGTAGGCCCATAGCGTCGTCAACAGTTCGCTCGCGTGCGAGTGCAGTGGCCGGTAAATGCGGCTGACGAGGGTTGCTCTGGCGAGCGGATCACCTGCGAGCGCCCGCTCGGGGAGGAGGTCATCGGCAAGAGTGGGTCGCGGAGCGTTCCGCCAGGAACGGGCGACAGCAAAGCCGGCAAGCGCGGCTTTGGCACTGCGGTTCGCATCGACGAGGCTCGGCACCTCATGGCCGAGGACGAGATGCCCCTCGCCGAATCCGGGCTCCAGCGCATTCGCAATCTCGAGAAACGAGAGCGGCGTCATGGCATGTTCGTGATCCCCGTCCGGCGCAGGCAGGGCGCGGCCGATGACGAGAACCAATCGCGAACCCTGCACCCCGATGAGAACATCAGCGTCGAGGTGGCGTGCTGTTCGACGCAGCATGTCGACGTCGAGCAGCTTAGGTGCCGTTCCGACGAGCACGGAGACTTCGCCGTGCCCGTGCCAGCCAAGCGCGGCAATCCGGCTGGGCAATTCATCATCGTATTCGCCGCTCAGGATACTGTCGACGACGAGAGCTTCGAGCCTCGCATCCCACAGCCCGCGCGCCTCGGCCGCGCGAGCATAGACGTCCGCTGCTCCGAACGCGATTTCGCGCGAGTACATCAGGATCGCCTCGCGGAGGGACTCATCCCTGCCCTTCACGCGGTCCTCGACCACTTCGACCGTCACCTTGATGAGTTGCAACGTCTGCGTGAGGCTAATCGAACGAAGTAACTCCCGGGGGGCCACTCCGAACACGTCGGCGGCGATCCACGGGGTGGATGCTGGATCGTCGAACCATTGGATGAAGGATGAAATTCCGGCCTGGGCCACCATTCCGACCGCAGACCGCCGACCCGGCGGCATTTCCCGGTACCACGGCAGCGTGTCCTCGAGCCGCTTGAGGGTCGCCGTCGCTAGTTCACCAGACACCGTCTTCAGCCACGCGAGAGTCTGCGCTTTCGACTTCGGTCCCGGTGTGTCGGGTGTGACGGGTGGCATCCGGTGTCGGCCGCTCAGCTCTCGCCGCCGGCGGAGCCGGTCGTTCCCGCGGTCACATCGTGCAGCGAATACTTGTCGATCGCCTGCTGGGCCAGGCCCGGGTCAAGCCGCCCCTGCCGAGCGAGGGCCTGGAGAGTTCGAACGACCACCGAAGGGCCGTCAATGTTAAAGAACCGGCGAGCGGCTGCCCGCGTGTCGGAAAAGCCGTAGTCATCTGCGCCCAAAGTCGCGAAATCGCCTGGAATATAGCGTCGAACCTGGTCCGGCACGGCGTGCATGTAGTCGCTGACCGCAATAAAAGGCCCTTCGGCGTTCGTAAGCTTTTGGGTCAGATACGGCATCCGGCCGCCTTCGTTCGGGTGAAGGAAGTTCCACTCGTCTGCGTCGAGTCCTTCGCGCCGAAGCTCCGTCCACGAGGTCACCGACCACACGTCGGCGGCGACGCCCCAGTCGCGCGCCAGCAGTTCCTGCGCTTCAAGGATCCACGGAACGGCGACTCCGGATGCAAGCAGCTGCGCCCTCGGGCCGCCGGCTTCCGAACGCTTGAGAAGGTAGATGCCTTTGAGAAGCCCCTCCAAATCAAGGTTCTCCGGCTCGGCCGGCTGCACGAGCGGCTCGTTGTAAATCGTGATGTAGTACATGACGTCGGGGTGGGGATGCGTCCCGCCATACATGCGCTCGAGACCGGCCTTGACGATGTGGCCAAGTTCGTAACCGTAGGCGGGGTCGTAGGACACCACGGACGGGTTGGTGGACGCGAGCAGGTGCGAGTGGCCGTCAGCGTGCTGCAGCCCTTCACCGGTCAGTGTGGTGCGACCTGCAGTTGCGCCCATGATGAATCCCCGCGCCATTTGGTCACCAGCAGCCCACATGCCGTCCCCGGTGCGCTGGAATCCGAACATCGAATAGAACACGTAAATGGGGATGAGCGGCTCACCGTGCGTCGCGTAGGAACTTCCGACAGCAGTGAAGGCGGAGAACGCGCCTGCCTCGTTGATGCCGACGTGCAGGATCTGCCCCTGCTCACTCTCCTTGTAGGCGAGAAGTTGATCGCGATCGACTGACATGTAGTTCATGCCGTTCGGGTTGTAGATCTTCGCGGTCGGGAAGTACGCGTCCATACCGAACGTACGGGCCTCGTCCGGGATGATCGGTACGATTCGGTGGCCGAAGTCTGGGGACTTCAACAGATCTTTGAGCAGGCGGGCGAAGGCCATCGTCGTGGCGATCTCCTGCTTGCCGGAGCCACGGCGTGCAACCTCGTAGGCGCTGTCATCCGGGAGATTGAGTTGCGTGTACTTTGTACGACGCTCCGGCAGGAATCCGCCGAGCGCGCGGCGACGCTCCAAAAGGTACTGGATGGCCGGGTCGTTCTCGCCGGGGTGATAGAACGGCGGCAGGTAGGGGTTTTCCTCCAAGATCGCGTCAGCAATCGGGATCTGCATCGCGTCGCGGAAAACTTTGAGGTTGTCCAGGGTGAGTTTCTTCATCTGGTGGGTGGCGTTGCGTGCCTCGAAGGACGGGCCCAGGCCGTAACCCTTGATCGTCTTTGCGAGGATGACGGTCGGCTGACCCTTGTGTTCTGTGGCTGACTTGAATGCCGCATAGACCTTGCGGTAGTCGTGGCCGCCGCGCTTCAACTTCCACACCTCGTCGTCGGTGTAGTCCTTGACCATCTCGGCGACGCGCGGATCGCGGCCAAAGAAGTGTTCGCGGACGAAGGCGCCGCTTTCGGCCTTGTAGGTCTGGTAATCGCCATCCGGTGTCTGGTTCATGAGGTTGACGAGTGCACCTTCGGTGTCTTTGGCGAGCAGTTCGTCCCACTCGCGCCCCCAGATGACCTTGATGACGTTCCAGCCGGCACCCCGGAAGAAGCTCTCCAGTTCCTGGATGATCTTGCCGTTGCCGCGCACCGGTCCGTCGAGCCGCTGCAGGTTGCAGTTGATGACGAACGTCAGGTTGTCGAGATTGTGGTTCGCCGCCCACTGGAGCGCGCCGCGGCTCTCCACTTCATCCATTTCGCCGTCGCCGAGGAAGGCCCAGACGTGGCTCTCGGAGAGGTCTTTGATGCCGCGGTGGGTGAGGTAGCGGTTCGTCTCTGCCTGCCAAATGGCATTGAGCGGGCCGAGACCCATCGAGACGGTCGGGAATTCCCAGAACTCGGGCATCAGGTGGGGGTGCGGATACGAACTCAGGCCGTTCGGCGCCTTGGACTTCTCCTGGCGGAATCCATCCAGTTGCGCCTCGCTGAGGCGGCCCTCCAGGAACGCCCGCGCGTACATGCCGGGGGAGGCGTGTCCCTGGTAGAAGACCTGGTCAGCACCACCGGGGTTGTCGTGGCCGTGGAAGAAGTGGTTGTGGCCCACTTCATACAGCGCGGCGGAAGACGCATAAGTTGAGATGTGCCCGCCCACCGAGATCCCCGGGCGTTGCGCCCTGTGCACCGTAATGGCTGCATTCCAGCGCAGCCACGCTCGGTACTTCCGCTCGATTTCCTCGTCACCGGGGAACTCCGGCTCGTTCTCGGGCGCAATGGTGTTGATGTAGTCGGTTGTCGGAACCATCGGAACGCCGAGCTGAAGGTCCTTGGAGCGCTTGAGCAGGCTCATCATGATGTCTCGCGCACGTTCGCGACCCTGGGCAGCGACTAGAGCGTCCAGCGATTCCTGCCATTCGGCAGTCTCCTCCGGGTCTGAGTCGATGTGATTCATCGAGTAAGGATCCTGGTCGTTGACTGTCACGGTTGACCTCGCATGATTCATGGTCGACGCGGTGGTTCGCATCGCCCGTTAGTGGCCAGCGCACCTCATCGACCGGATTGCGGTCTGTCGGGCGCGGGTGCTGGGGCACGCCAATTCTACTGAGTCCAGCTTGTCATGATTTCGCGTTAGGGATCCTCGCGCTCGAGGCAACTGCCGCATGCAGCAACTCGCGAAGTTCTTCGATAATGACCAGCTGCTGTCGGTTAATCACCATCAATTGTTCAATATCGGCTTTCGCTGCGATGTTCGTGTCGTAGTCGTGCTGCGCCAGGGCCGCCGCGATTCCATCCTGCCGCTTGGCAGCTATAAGAAGAATTGCGCCCTGCAATCCGGCGAGCATGCTCAGGAACAGGTTCAAAAGGATGAAGGGGTATGGGTCCCATCGCGCGGCGACGAGAACCGTGTTCAGTACAGCCCAGATGACCATGAACAGGACGAACAGGCCGATGAACATCCAACTTCCCATGCCATTTCGCATGACATCTGCAGCTCGCTGCCCGGTAGTCAGATTCGCCTTTTGTTTCTGATGCCAATTAAGCTTTTTATCGGTCATTTCGTCAGTGTACGACCGGGAACCCACAGCGGCCGGTAACATGGAGCGTCATTCCTGTTCGCAGGACAAGGGCCTTTAGCTCAGCTGGTAGAGCGCCACGTTTACACCGTGGATGTCGTCGGTTCGATCCCGGCAGGGCCCACGGGGCGAACCCGTGACCAATAATGGTCAGCAGCTAACCCGTGACGGTGGTCGGCACGAGAGACTCCAGCAGGTCAGCAGCGGTGTTGACGCCGTCAGTCGCGCGAATGGCTGCGCCAAGGCGTGCTGCTTCGGTGCGATGAGGGCCGTCGGCCAGCATCCGATCGATGGCATCGCGCAGAGCCGCTACGGATGACGACGATGGGATCGTCAACCCGGCGCCCCGGTTCTGGATGACGGTTCCGATGATGACCTGGTCGAACACGAGGTTGATAGGCACCACCACCAACGGAAGATTATGCGCAAGGGCTAACATCGTCGTCGAATGACCGCCATGGCCGACGACCAACGATGCCGATGTCATGACGTCGGAATGTGGGAGGTAGTCGTGCAGTTCTGCGTTGGCTGGGGAGCGTAATTCTTTCGGCGACATCGCGGGTCCAGTGGTGACAATGAAGCGTGCAGGCAGGCCGGCGACCGCGTCGAGAATCTTCTGCAGAACGTCGACCTGGCCCGCGACGTAGGTTGTGCTCAGGCTGACCAGCACGGTTGGCGTCGCGGTCGACATCGCGGTCGACGTCGCAGTCGACATCCTCGTTGGGGATGACACCGAAAGCGCGGGGCCGGTGTACCGGAGGGCAACTTTGGCGCCTTCGTGCTGGTCCAGTTCCTCCAGTGTCGCGACCAGCACGGCATCCGCATCCGCCCAGGCGGTTCGAGGGTGCAAGCCAGCAAGCCGCGCGACCACACCCGGCGCGCCACCCGAAATGTTCCTGTGGATGGCCTCGACCAGGGAATGAACCAGAACCGCATGGCGCAGGCCAGCCTTGGCGACAACATCGAGAGCGCCGAACAGCAGGCAGTCAACCACAACAAGGTCGGTCGGCGAGGCTTTAACATTGGCCACAATGTCGCGGCCGAGCCTGCGGCCGGTGAGCAGCCGCAGGAAGCCGATGGCATTTTTCACGCCACCGCGCTTTCCGGTAGCAGTCCATGAGCCCGGTGCGCTGAATTCGGCAAACCCAAACCCGTGATCTTCGAGCGCTTCTCGCTGCTGGCTCTGGCCGATAAAACGCACGGTGTCGCCGCGGCGAGCAAGTTCCTTGGCGATGGCGACTGCAGGGCC
>JBDTCD010000110.1:0-2847 GCA_039923755.1 Terrimesophilobacter sp.
TATGCGGTGAGACGGTGAGAAGAACCCATGGGACTTTCCGGAAGGTCTGCGTGCGAATCGAGCAGAGGTTGAACTCTATGCCGTCGCGTGGAGAAATTGCAGTAACCTCGCGGGTTCGTGCCGCGACATCCTGAGCATCGTGGTTGATGCGTGCCAGGATGCCCTCGAATGTGTAGCGCCGCGCCCAATGTTCCGGCAACATGCGCAACCTTCGGAGTTCACACTCGGCTGAATCGGCATAGGCACAGAGTTGAAGCGCGGTTGAATTGTGGGCAAACAGCCCATTCGATAATACCAAATAGTGCCTCTGACCGGCGTTTTTATTGGCGGTACCGGTGGGATTTGAACCCACGGTGGGCTCTCACCCACACAACTTTTCGAGAGTTGCACCTTCGGCCGCTCGGACACGGTACCGGGGTCGAGTTTAGTACACGCCCGCCGAGACTCCAGCGTCGCGTCGAACACACGGACATTGCCAGCATGAGGTCATCGCAAACAAATATGATTTTCGAGTGCATCCCGCGATAACCCTTGCGATCCTCGCGATCATCATCGCCGGCGGCGTCTGGCTCGGTATCTTCCTGCTGCTCCGACGCAAGCGCCGCGGGGCATACCGCAACGCCAAATCGATCAAAGTCAACGCGAAATGGTGGCGCGATCAGGAGGAGAAACATGGCGAACTTCTGTACCTCGCCCTCGGCGACTCGGCCGCACAAGGCGTTGGCGCCAGCCAACCGCACAACGGATACGTCGGAACAATCGCAGCACACCTGCGCCGCACCACAAGCAGGTCAGTGCGGGTCGTGAACTTGAGCGTGTCCGGCGCACGGCTGCGCGAGGCGCTCGCGACACAGGTTCCCCAACTGGCTGGCTTGAATCCGGATGTCGTGACCGTGGAGATCGGCGCCAACGACATCCGCAGCTTCAACCACGCTCGCTTCGGTAAAGAATTCCGCGAACTGCTCGATGCGCTGCCGCCGGGGACGATCGTCGGCGAGGTGCCGTGCTTCTTCTTCGGAACGGCGGAGAAGAACGTACGGCTTGCGAATGCGATCATCCACCGGGCCGCCCGCGAACACGGCTTCCCCATCGCTCCGCTCTACGCGGCGACGAAAAAGCAGGGCGCAGCACGGGTCGCCTTCAATCAGTCCTCGGCAGATTTCTTCCACCCGAACGACCGCGGCTACCGCGTGTGGGCAAGCGCGTTCCTCCCCCTCGTCGATCGGGCTGTGCGCGAGCCGGCCAAGGTCGGCGATCCTGCTTAAAGCTGTCAGCGAGGCGGACGGGGAAGTGCTGCGCGCACCAGGCTCCGAGCGTCGCCCGCACTCCGCGCACTCACGGCGAGGCCGGCCAGCATCCTCGCTTCGTCCATGCTGTATCGCGCCAGAGTGGCCCGGACTTCCTTAAGCGCATTCGGCACCATCGACAGGCTCGTAACTCCGAGGCCGACGAGCACCACAGCGAGGAGCGGATCAGATGCAGCCTCGCCGCACACGCTCAGGGGCTTGCCTGAAAACGTCGCTGCATCACCGACCATCTTGATCAGGCGCAGGACTGCCGGATGCCAGGCATCCTGGTACGAGGCGACCTCCCCGTTCTGGCGATCCGCGGCGAGGGTGTACTGCGTGAGGTCGTTGGTGCCGATACTGACGAAGTCGACAACATCGAAGACTTGGTCAGCGAGGACCGCGCAGGAGGGCACCTCGATCATGACGCCGACAGTCTTCACCCCGCTCTCCCGCGCCATTCGGGCGAACCATTCGGCCTCCGTCGCATCGGCAACCATGGGCGCCATCACCCACAGGTCCGAGGGGATGGAATTGCCCGCAGCGGCCAAAGCCTCGAGCTGATCGCGAAGCAACTGCTCGTGTTTGTGCACCGTTCGGATGCCCCGCACGCCGAGCGCGGGATTATCCTCTTTGCCGAGTGGAAGGAACGCGAGAGGCTTGTCTGCCCCGGCATCCAACGTGCGAGCCACCGCTTTGCGCCCATCCAGAGCCTGAAGGATTTCGCTGTAGCGCGCGGTCTGCATCTCCACTGTCGGAGCATCCTGCTCCTCGAAGAAGAGGAACTCGGTGCGGAGCAGCCCAACACCCTGTGCACCCTTCGCGAGCGCGTTCTCGACATTGCTGAGGGAACCGACGTTGGCGAGCAGGGGAACGGGTGTTCCATCGGAGAGTTTCCCGTCGCTCAGGTCGCCGTCATCATCCACCTGGTTCATTAACTCTCGAACCTCAGCAACCCGATCAGCCGTTGGAGCACATTCGATGGTCCCTTCGGCAGCATCGACGACAACAATCTCTCCATCGGGGATATCGAGAACTCCCTGTGCAGACACGACTGCGACGAGACCCTTCGCGCGAGCAAGGATTGCCGTGTGCGCCGTGGGGCTGCCCCCGGACGTCACCAGTGCGAGCACGCAATCCAGGTCGAGCATCGCCGTATCGGCTGGAGCAAGATCCTCCGCGACGAGCACGTATGGCTCATCACATTCGGGCACGTCGCCGTAGGGAACCTCCATGATCGCAGCGACAGTCCGGCGCGAAACATCCACGAGGTCGGTGGCACGTTCGGCCTGGGTCCCGCCCAGCGATTTGAGCATCAGCACGAACGCACTGAAGGACTGGAAGACCGCCCATTCGGCGGTTTTCCGTTGCTCGAGCAGGGCCTCGATGTCATCCCATACGTCGGGGTCCCTGGCCATCATCGCCTGCGCGTTGAGGACATCGGCCGCGTCGCCGCCTGCGTGCTTCGCGCGAGACTCCAGTTCGAGTGCGACCGATTCGAGCGCCTCCTGCGCACGAACCCGCTCGTCCTTCACCGACAGTGCAGAGACTTCGTCGGCGG
>JBDTCD010000111.1:0-14795 GCA_039923755.1 Terrimesophilobacter sp.
AGTTCGAGCCGAACCGAGTCCGAGGTCGGCCCGGTCTGCTGCATGTTCAGGTTGTCCATCGTTCCGAGCAGGTTCTGGATGTGGTGTCCCCACTCGTGCGCGACGACGTACATCTCGGCGAGCGGGCCACCGGTGGCACCGAACTGGCTGCGGAGCTCGTCGAAGAAGCCGGTGTCCACGTAAATGGTCTGATCGGGCGGGCAATAGAACGGTCCGGTTGCACTTGAGGCGGTGCCGCATCCGGTGCTCGTCGACCCGGTGAACAACACGAAGTCGGCCGGGGAACGATAGGTGATACCCTCCTGGGCAAACGTTCCGGACCAGTAAGCATCAAGTGAGGCTGCGGCACCCTTCATTAAGCACTCGACATTGTTGTTCGCGTCGGCCCCTGTCTTGCACTGCTCGAGATGGTCGGATGTGGTGGTCTGCGATTGCCCCGAGCCGCCGAACAGTCCCGCGAGCGGAGTGAGGTCGATGCCGAGGAGCGGGGAGACCAGCGCGAGGATAACGACGATGATTCCGCCACCGCCGACGGCGACCCCCGTATTCCGCCCACGCCTACTGACCTTGCCGGAACCGATATTCGAGTCGGGGTTGAACGTCATGGATCGACGTTACTACGGGCTCCACCGTCTCGCGGTGCCCACGGCGATCAACTCAAGGAGTGCACTGCGCAGCCCCTGCGGATCGGCGATCTTAGGGAACACCTCTGCCTCCAGCGATCGCGCCGACTCCCAGACCCTGGCGCCCTCAGTAGTGCGCGTGATGATGTGCCTCCTGCGATCCCGCGGATCACGTTCACGCACGATGTAGCCTTCGCGTTCGAGCCGGTCCAGTGTGCGCGACATCGTCTGGTTCTCGACCCGCGCGCGGGCGGCGAGGTCGGTCTGATTGGTTGGCTCGTCGCCGATCATGTGCAGAGCGATGAAGCCCGCATGGGAGAGGCCCCGCTCATCCAGGGCATCAAGCCACCCGTGCTCGACAAGGCGGGACGCCACCGACAGCAACCGCCCGGTCGGCCATTCGGCCATCGGGCCGTGTTCGGCCTCCTGCGGTTCCTGCTTTGCGTCCATAGCAATCAGGATACCGCTGAAAACACTTATCTATCAGCAGGCTGTCTATTTGCTAAGCAGGCTTACTATTTGGTAAGCTGGCTTATCAATCCTCAGGAGAACCAGTCATGAAGTCATCGCGCGCCAAGTGGTTTGGGCTCGTCATCATTAGTCTTGCGGTCTCGCTCATCATCGTCGATTCGACCATCGTGAACGTCGCCATCCCGTCGATCGTCACCGAGCTGAAGATCACCTCGACGCAGGTGCAGTGGGTGCAGGAGAGCTACACACTGGTCTTCGCCGCCCTGCTTCTGGTGTTCGGAACGCTCGCGGACCGCATCGGCCGCCGCAAACTCATGCTCATCGGCGTTGCCGTCTTCGCGATCTCGTCGGTGCTCGCGGCCGCCTCACAGTCCGGTGACTTGCTCATCGGGTCCCGCGTTCTGCAAGGTGTCGGCGGCGCCATGATCCTGCCGACGACGCTCTCGATCATCAATGCCACCTTCCGCGGTCGGGACCGTGCCATCGCGTTCGCCGTGTGGGGATCCACCATCGGCGGGATGGCCGCGGTCGGCCCGGTTCTCGGTGGCTGGCTCACCACCTACTTCTCCTGGCGCTGGGCGTTCGGCATCAACGTGCCGCTCGGCATCGTCATCATCCTCGGCGTGATCATGTACGTGGCCGAGTCGAAAGAACCGGACGCCCGCGGTATCGACTACGTTGGCGCGGTTCTCTCGATCATCACGAGCGGCGCGCTCGTTTTCGGCCTCATCGAAGGACGAACCTACGGTTGGTGGCGTGCGGACAAGGTTCCGAACATCGGCTCCTGGGCGTGGCCTTTCGACCTCTCCCCGATCCCCATCGTGTTCGCCATCGCGCTTGTGGGGCTTCTTGGTTTCATTGCCTGGGGCATCTATCGCGAACGCGCGGGAAAGAGCACCATGCTCGCGTTCGGACTGTTCTCCATCGCTTCATTCCGAAATGGGAATATTGCCGCGATGATCGTCTCGCTCGGCGAGTACGGCATCATCCTTTCCCTACCACTGTGGCTTCAGAATGTGTTGGGCTATGACGCGCTGCAGACCGGTTACGTCATTTTGGCTCTCGCCATCGGGTCCTTCGTCGCGAGCGGGTTCGCAGGAAGCTACGGCAACAAGATCTCTCCGGTGTGGATTGTTCGGATGGGAATCCTCTCCGAGATCATCGGTATCGTCATCGTCGGGCTTGTCATCTCGGCCAACACCCAGTGGTGGCAAATCGCCATCGGCCTGTTCATCTACGGCTTCGGCATCGGGCTCGCAACAGCCCAGCTCACCGGTGTCGTTCTTAAGGACGTTCCGGTTGAGAAGAGCGGACAAGGCTCTGGCACGCAAAGCACAGCGCGCCAGGTGGGCAGTGCGCTCGGCATCGCGATCCTCGGCACGATCCTCTTCACGAGCGTCGGCGCATCACTTCAGGCCCGCCTCGCGGACAACCCGAGCCCGGATTCCGTGAAGACCCAAATCGTCGATGCCGTCGTCAACAGTGCGGGAAACGCAATACCGGGGCTCAAGGAACGCGACGCGACGATCTACGCCGCAGCGCAGGATGCCTTCAGTGACGGCACCCGCTATTCGGCCTTCGCTGCGGCCGGATTCCTCGTCCTGGGATTACTCGCCACTCTCCGGCTGGACAGCAAACTTCCTGAGCACGACGAGAACGTCGATGTCGCCTCGCCACGCGTAGCGGAGATGGCGGACCACATCCCTAGTGCGTAGCCTGCACGAATCGGTCGGTCGCCTCGATGAGGGCGCTCAGTATGCCCGGTTCGTCGAAAGCGTGCCCGGCATCCGGAACGACGATGAACTCGGCATCCGGTAGCTGACGGCTCAACTCCCACGCTGTCACGGCCGGGGTGCACACGTCATAACGCCCCTGAACGATCACGGTGGGGATGCCCTTCAGCAGAGGCGCATCCCTCAGTAGTTGGTTCTCGTCGAACCAGCCGAGGTTTTTGAAGTAGTGGTTTTCAATCCGTGCGAACGCGACGGCGTGCGTCGGCTCAGCAAATGTTTCCACGACGTCCGGGCGCGGCAGGAGTGTGATCGCCGACGCTTCCCAGGTTGCCCAGGCGACTGCGGCCGGAGTGTGCACAGCGGGGTCCGGGCTGAACAGGAGCTCGTGGTAGGCAGCGCGGTATCCACCGGGCGCTGCATCCGGTACCTGCGCGACAAAGTCGGCCCACACCTCCGGAAAGAGTTGTCCAGCTGGCCCCTCGTAGAACCAGAACAACTCGCTATCACGCAGGGTGAAGATCCCCCGGAGCACGAGTTCTGTGACGCGATCTGGATGGGTCTCTGCGTAGGCGAGCGCGAGCGAGCTGCCCCACGATCCACCGAATACCTGCCAGCGATCGATGCCGAGATGCCCGCGCAACTTCTCAAGATCGGAGACCAGGTGCCATGTCGTATTGGTCGAGAGATCGGCCTCCGGCTCGCTCGCGTGCGGAGTGCTCTTTCCCGTGCCGCGCTGATCGAGAAGGATGATGCGATAGCGCGCGGGGTTGAAGAGCCGGCGATGCTTCGGGGTGCTGGTCCCTCCTGGCCCACCATGCAGGAACACGACCGGCTTGCCCAGGGGGTTCCCGCTGGTCTCCCAGTAGATGTCGTGCCCGTCACCGACATCAAGGCGGCCATGGACGTAAGGCTCGATCTCGGGGTAGAAGGTTCGCATCCTTCGATGCTAGGTGACGCTACAGGGCAGGGACTGCGGTCATTCCCAGCACATCGAGAAGCTGTTCGCCGTACTTGGCGAGCTTCGACTCGCCAACCCCCGTGACGGTGCCGAGCTCCTCGATCGAGGAGGGATGCCGAGTCGCCAGTTCCCGCAGTGTCGCATCGTGGAAGATGACGTACGCCGGGACACCCTGCTCTTTCGCGACCGCCGCCCGCCATGCCCGCAGTGCCTCGAACACGGGCTGCAGTGTCTCCGGCAGATCGGCCCCCGCGCTCCTCGACTTTCGCGAGGAACGCTTGGGGGCGCGCTCGGGCTCGCGGCGCAGGTTCACCCGGCGCGAGCCGTCCAGCACCCTCGTGCTCGAGTCGGTGAGCACGAGGGTTCCAAACCCGTCGGAGTTCACGGCGAGAAGCCCCTGTGCGAGCAGTTGCCTCACGACGCCGCGCCACTCTGTTTCTGACAGGTCGGTCCCGATGCCGAAGGTTGAAAGTGAGTCGTGCTCGTACTGGTCGACGCGCGGAGTCTGCTTGCCGAGCAGAATATCGATGAGGTGTCCCGCACCAAACTTTTGGTTGCGCTCACGTTGAAGCCGCACGACCGTGGAGAGCAGTTTCTGCGCCGGGACTGTTCCATCCCATGACTCCGGAGGGTTCAGGCAGGTGTCGCAATTGCCACACGGTGTTGACGTCTCCCCGAAGTATGCAAGAAGTTGCATACGCCTGCACTGGACCGTTTCACAGAGTGCGAGCATGGCGTCAAGGTGCGCTCCAAGACGACGCCGATGGGCGAGATCACCCTCGGACTGGTCGATCATCCTGCGCTGCTGCATCACGTCCTGAAGACCGTATGCGAGCCACGCCGTCGACGGCAGCCCATCGCGCCCGGCCCGCCCGGTTTCCTGGTAGTAGCCCTCTACCGACTTGGGCAGGTCGAGGTGCGCGACGAAGCGGACATCCGGTTTGTCGATGCCCATACCGAATGCGATAGTGGCGACCATAACCATGCCCTCTTCGCGCAGGAACCGGGACTGGTTCGCCGCGCGCACGCGGGCGTCGAGACCCGCGTGGTACGGCAGCGCGGGAATACCCTGTTCCACGAGGAACTCCGCTGTCTTCTCGACCGATGCCCGAGACAGGCAGTAGACGATCCCGGCATCGCCTGCGTGCTCGGTGCGCAGCAGTTCGAGCAGTTGTTTCTGCGGCTGGTCCTTGGGGACGATGCGGTACTGGATGTTGGGCCGATCGAAACTCGCGACGAAGTGTTTCGCGTGGGATAGCTGGAGGCGTTTCTGGATCTCCTGGTGGGTCTGCTCGGTCGCCGTCGCCGTCAGCGCGATACGCGGCACGGCGGGCCAGCGCTCGTGCAGCATCGACAGGGCGAGATAGTCAGGGCGGAAATCGTGCCCCCACTGGGACACGCAGTGTGCCTCGTCGATCGCGAATAACGCGATCGTGCCGCGATCGAGAAGGTCGCCTGTGGACGGAACGGTAATCCGCTCGGGGGCGAGATAAAGGAGGTCGAGTTCACCCGCCACGTAGGCGCGCTCGACACGGGTGCGTTCCTCTGCACCCTGCGTCGAGTTCAGAAACGCGGCACGCACACCGAGTGCTGCAAGCGCATCCACCTGGTCCTGCATGAGGGCGATCAGCGGAGAGATGACCACCCCAGTGCCCTCCCGCACGAGAGCCGGGATCTGGTAGCAGAGCGATTTACCGCCGCCCGTCGGCATGAGGACGAGTGCGTCACCGACGCCAATGACATGATCGATGATCTCCGCCTGGTCGCCGCGGAATGCACCGTAGCCGAAGACGCGGTGGAGAACGTCAACGGCGGAGGCAGTGGTCATACCCTCCACGCTAGCGGGAGCCACTGTCGATGGGCTGTCGAAAAGTGCTGCCAGATCTCGTCGCGAACGTCCGGCAAGGAGTTCAGGGGCGCCAGAGCTCCAGGCGAGGTGTATCGGGGGTCTCGAACCCCATGATCTGTCCGTAGAACGAAAGCTCTGACTGGATCGAGTGGATGATCGTCTCCGACTTGCGGAATCCGTGAGACTCCCCTTGATAGGCGAGGTAAGCGTGCGGGATACCCTTCTGCACGAGAGCGTCTCGGAATGTTTCGGATTGCGATGGCGGCACCACCGGGTCGTCGAGTCCCTGCAGCAGCAAAACCGGGCAGGACAGCGCATCAACGCGATTGATCGGAGCGCGACTCTCGTAGAGGCCCGACGCTTCCGGCAGGGGGCCGACAAGGCCGTCCAAGTAACGCGACTCGAAGTCGTGAGTATCTTCCGCAAGCGCGCGCAGGTCGGCGACCCCGTAATAGGACACACCGCACGCGAACACGTCGGAGGAGACGAGCGCTGCAAGAACAGTCCAGCCTCCAGCAGAACCTCCGCGGATGGCGAGCCTGGCTGGGTCAGCGATGCCCGCATCCGCAAGACCGCGCACGGCCGCGATCGTGTCCTCCACGTCGACAACACCCCACTGTCCGTTTAGCCTCCTTCGGTACTCGCGCCCGTAACCGCTCGATCCGCCGTAGTTGATGTCGATGATCCCGATGCCGCGCGAGGTGAAGAACGCAAAGTTGAGGCGCATGGCGAGTGGGCTGTGGGAGGTCGGCCCGCCGTGCACGACGGCGATGAACGGTGGCAGTTCGCCCTCCGGGGCGGAGTAGTCCACGTTGCGCGGACGGTACACGAAGGTGTGCACGTCCCGCACTCCCGTAAAGGTCATCGCCTCCGCATCCGGCAGGTAGTCGGTCGGCGGCATATCGTCGATGTCCAGCCGAACATCGGTGAGCGTGCCTATGTCGAGGCTCAGTTCGCGCACCCCCGCCGTGAGCCGAGCGCTGCCACCATTCACGAGCACGCGTCGGCCACGTACGTCATGGAGTTCGATCGAGTCCAGGGGCAGGTCGAGTGCTTCGAAGCTGCCAGTGACCGGGTCAAGAAGTCCGAGCGTGTCAGTGCCTACCGTTCTCGTGCAGATCACTCGCCCATCGTCCAGCACGGAATACCAGCGCGCACCGAGCTGCCAGAGTGGCCCGCCCACGTCGGCGCCGACCGGGTTCAGCGCGGTCATCGCGCCATCGATTCCACAGCGGTAAAGATTCCACCAACCACTGCGATCGCTGATGACATACAGCGCGCCATCCGAGATCCATTCCGGCTGCAGCACTGATTCGGTCGGCCCGCCGGCGATGGTCTCGTACGTGGATACCGTTCCCGACTTGAGTGCGCCGACGCGCAGCTCTGTGCCGTCCCACGGCATCTGAGGGTGATCCCACGCGATCCATGCGAGGTGAGAGCCACTCGGTGACATTCGCGGGTAAGCCAGGAAACGCGATCCGGAGACGATAGAACGGATGCTCGATACATCTTCCCCCGCGCTACCGTCGGTCGGGATGGCGACAATGTCACGATGCAGTTCGTCGTCACGGTGCGTCTCACGCACGGCGAAAACCTCGTTGCCCACGATGCTGAGATCAGCGAACCTCGAATCCGAACCAGCCGGGGTCAGGGGTTTCGGCGTTGACATGCCAGACGACAACCGATACACCCGCTGGTCGCTGAACTCGGCGAAAAAGAGGGTTCCGTCGTCGAGAGTCGTCCACGCCCCGCCACCATATTCGTGCACGCGCGTTCGGGCATTCCACGGTGCGGGAAGGACATCGACAACGTTTCCCTGGTCGTCGTGCCTGCGCACTGCGAGGCGCCCACCCTCCGTGGGGCGCGCCTCGAGCCACCACGGGTCACCGTCCACAAATCGCGCTCCGGAGATCGGATGCCCGCTCGCGACCAGTGACGCCGCGGTGATCGGTGATTCCCAGGATCCGTGCGGCGCGATAGTGGACATCCACCCAGCGTAGGTCCGCCGAATCTCGATCGCGCAAGCAGGGCGAGAAGGAACCCATTCTTGCGACTTTTTCCACTGCTGGCTCGTACGGGTTGTATCGTGTTCACGTGGCACCCGAGAGACGCACTCCCGGCTCGCAGACTTCATTACGTGAAGCCAACAGGGCCAGAATTGTGGACGCCATCAAAAAGCACGGCGGTCTCACCCAGGTCGAGCTCGCGGGAGTCACCGGGCTTTCACCGGCCACGGTGTCCAATATCGTCAAGGAACTGTCGGCCAGTGGCGTCCTCCACACGACACCGACAACGCAGAGTGGACGGCGGGCACAGTACGTCACTCTGGCGCACGCGCTCGGTCTCGTCGTCGGCGTGCATTTCTCCACCCGACACATGCGTATCGCACTGGCGGATGTCGCCCACACGGTGGTGGCCGAGCATCACCTTCCGCTCGCGAAGGATCACCGCGCCGATAACGAACTCGACCGTACAACGCTGCTCATCGTGGACATGCTCGACAATCTCAAAGCCTCGATGAATGAAGTCCTCGCCGTCGGAATCGCTATCCCTGCCCCCATGGACCGGAAGTCAGGCACGATCGCGCACAGTGGCATTCTTCGCGGGTGGGACGGAATCCCGGTAGCGGAGGTCATGCAGCGCAGGCTCAAGCGCCCCGTGTTCGTCGACAACGCTGCAAATCTCGGGGCATTCGCTGAACTTCGCATCGGCGCCGCGCGCGGTAAGTCGGATGCGATCTACATCGACATCGGTGACGGAATCGGCGCTGGGCTCATCATCAACGGGCAGATTTACCGTGGCCACAACGGAAGCGCTGGGGAATTCGGGCACACCACGATTATTGAGAACGGGCCGCTGTGCCGGTGCGGAAACCGGGGATGCCTGGAGGCGATCGCCGGCGGATACGCAATCCTCGACAAATTGAAGGCCACCCACGGAAGCCTGAAACTCAACGACATCGTGTCGAAAGCGATGGGCGGGGATGCGGGTTGCGTTCGCGCTCTCGCAGAGGCCGGCAGGCACATCGGTGTCGCCGCGGGCAACCTCAGCAATCTGTTCGATCCGGAACGCCTCGTTGTAGGTGGAGAGCTCTCCCGCGCCGGCGAAATCCTCATCGGGCCAATCCGCCACGCACTGGAGCGCTCGGTGATCGTTGATCAGCAAACGATGCCGGATATCGTCCAGGGGCAACTCGGCGCCAGGGCTGCAGCTCTCGGTGCCGTGGCGTTCGCGATCGACCAGGTCGCGATCGGCAGCAACGACAAAGTTGACTGAGAGTTACGAAATCCTTGTGTTCAAGACTTGACGCCAAGACGCACACGGTGTCATGCTCAATGCAGCCGCCAGTGTAGGCGGAACACAACGGAGGTTTTTCAATGAAGATCGCCACCATGAGAGCGGTAGCAGTCACTGCCGCACTCCTGCTCACAGCAGGGACCCTCGCCGGATGTGCGAACGGTTCCGCCACGACGCCGGGAACCCCCAGCGGCAATACATCGAACGCGAAGATCGGGCTCTTGCTTCCCGACTCGGTCACCGCGCGCTACGAGAGTGCGGACAAGCCGTACTTCGAGGCAAAGGTCAAGGAACTGTGTCCGAACTGCTCCGTGCTGTATGCGAACGCTGACGGCGATGCCGCCAAGCAGCAGCAGCAGGCGGAGTCGATGCTCACCCAGGGCGCCAAGGTTCTCGTGCTCGACCCGTTCGACGGCGAAGCGGCTGCGGCAATCGTCGCCAGCGCCAAGGCCAAGAACGTGCCGGTCATCTCCTACGACCGACTCATCAACAGCGCCGACCTAAGCTACTACATCTCCTTCGACAACGAGAAAGTCGGCGAGCTCCAGGGCACTGCCCTCGTGGGCCAGCTCAAGACGGCTGGTGTGCAGCCGGGCGACGGCGGCATCCTGATGGTCAACGGTTCGCCGACCGACAACAACGCGAGCCAGTTCAAGGCCGGAGCGCACAAGATCATCGACGCGAGCGGCTACAAGGTTCTCGCCGAGTTCGACACACCCGGATGGGACCCGGTCAAGGCCCAGGACTGGGTAGCGAGCCAGATCACGCAGTTCGGATCGAAGATCAAGGGAATCTACGCGGCTAACGACGGAACGGCCGGTGGCGCGATCGCGTCCCTTAAGGCTGCCGGCGTGAAGCCGATGCCTCCGGTCACTGGCCAGGACGCGGAGCTTGCGGGCATCCAGCGTATTCTCGCCGGAGACCAGTTCATGACGGTCTACAAGGCCCTCAAGCCTGAGGCGGAGCAGGCGGCGCAATTGGCCGTCGACCTCGTCAACGGAAAGACGGATCAGGGTCAGGCAACGGTGAAGACCAAGGGCGGAGCCGACATCCAGTCGTTCCTGCTCGTACCGGTCGCCGTGACTGTCGACAACATCGAGAGCACCGTCGTCGCCGACGGGTTCTACAAGGCGAGCGACATCTGCACGGCAGATTACGCGGCCGCCTGCGCAAAGGCAGGAATCAAGTAAGTCGCGCGCACCCGGTTGGGATCGCTAGCCAGCGACCCCAACCGGGTGTACGTTCGCACCAAGGCGAGCACAACAGCCATATCGAAGGAGATATCGTGACCCTGGAAGCCCCATCGGCCCCCGAGCATCCACTTGCGAAGGAACCTGTCCTGAGCATTCGAGGCATCTCCAAGGGATTCGGTGCCGTTCAGGCGCTCACCGATGTCGACATGGACATCTATGCAGGAGAAGTCGTCGCGATCGTCGGCGACAACGGAGCAGGCAAATCAACTCTCGTCAAAATCCTTGCGGGTGTGCACCCGGCGGATGCCGGCACGATCACGTTCAACGGTCGACCGGTCACCATTCCGACCCCCGCTGCGGCTCGCGCACTCGGTCTCGCGATCGTGTTCCAGGACCTTTCACTGTGCGACAACCTCGACGTTGTCTCCAATCTGTTCCTTGGCCGCGAGGTCGGCGACTTCACGCTCAACGAGGAGGAAATGGAGAAGCACTCCTGGACTCTTCTCCGTCAACTCTCCGCGAAGATTCCTTCCGTTCGTATTGCGGTCGCGTCGCTCTCCGGCGGACAGCGACAGACTGTCGCGATCGCGCGGTCTCTCATCGGGGACCCACAGGTTGTCATCCTTGACGAACCGACCGCCGCTCTGGGAGTCGCCCAAACCGCCGAAGTCTTGAACCTCATCGAGAACCTTCGTGAACGCGGACTCGGAGTCGTCCTGATCAGCCACAACATGGCCGATGTGCAGGCGGTCGCCGACCGGGTTGTCGTACTGCGGCTCGGCCGCAACAACGGCGACTTCCGCATTCCCGACGTGAGTTACGAAGACATCATTTCCGCCATCACGGGTGCCACGGACAACGCCGTCACGCGTCGCGCCTCCGCACACGAATCACACGAAGGCCACACGTCATGAGCAAAAACTCCAGCGAAACACCTGCTGAACTCGCGGCCGACATTCGGGACGAACGACTCATTCGCCACGAAGGCATTGCGGGGGCAGTGCGTGCATCCGTCCAGCGCGTCCGCGGTGGGGACCTCGGCTCCCTGCCCGTCGTCATCGGCCTGGTGCTCATCTGGGCAATCTTCCAGATCCTGAATCCGAACTTCCTCTCCTCGAACAACCTTGTCGACCTGACCATGCAGAGTGCTGCAACGGGCACCATCGCCATCGGTGTCGTGCTTGTGCTTCTCATCGCACAGATTGACCTCTCCATCGGATCAGTCAGCGGGCTTTCCGCTGCGATCCTCGCGGTCGGGATGACGCAGCTGGGTTGGCCGATCTGGGTCGCAGTCCTGGCCGCGCTCGCCGCCGCCGTCCTCATCGGATTGCTCTACGGCATCCTCTATACGCGGTTCGGCGTGCCCACCTTTGTGATCACTTTGGCTGGTTTGCTTGCCGTGCTTGGCCTGCAGTTGAAGGTTCTCGGCCCGAATGGATCGATCAACCTCCCCTACGACTCCTGGATTGTCCAACTGGGCACATCGATGTTCTTCCCACCGTGGGCCGCATACGCGCTCGCGATCATCGCTGCCCTCGGAATGTTCCTGTCCGACTGGTTCCGCTCCAGGCGCCGGATCAGGGCGGGACTCACCGGCGGATCACTCTCCCTCATGCTCATCAAGTCCGGCCTGCTGCTCGTCCTGTTGTTGGTCGCGGTGTGGTACCTGGCAACCACCCGCGGGGTGGGCGTCATGTTCGCTCTCTTCGTGGTCTTCGTCGTCATCATGAACTTCTTCCTCATGCGCACCCGCTGGGGACGTGCCGTTTATGCTGTCGGCGGTAACGTCGAGGCGGCCAGGCGCGCGGGAATCAAGGTCAACCGCATCGTGATCTCCGTGCTCATGCTCGGCACGCTGTTCGCTGCGATCGGTGGATTGTTCGCCACCGGCAGGTTGACTGCCGCTACGCTCTCAAGCGGTGGCGGCGACACGAACCTTGTGGCGATTGCTGCGGCGGTGATCGGCGGTACGAGCTTGTTCGGCGGTCGCGGTAGCGCCTACTCGGCCCTGCTCGGCATTTTCGTCATCCAGTCGATCTCGAACGGCCTCTCCTTGCTGAACCTCGACTCGTCGATCCGCTACATGATCACGGGCGCCGTCTTGCTCCTCGCGGTGATCATCGACGCCCTCTCCCGCCGTTCGCGCGCCACTCACGGACAGGCTTAGCAGTCCTGCGCTCCATTGACTCGGGGCATATTGCGACCTCAAGTGCACCATAGGTCGCAGAATGACCCGAGTCACGGAGAGGGGGATGCCTCGCTCGAGGGCTTTTGGGGAACGACGTGGCGAGCGGGTTACTTTGGGGGGAGCTTACGGGGCTTCCTGGGCTTGCGGGGTTTAAGTGCCTTCTCGTCGACGGGTGCGTTTCCGGATGCCGCCAGCGCCCGGTAATACTCCCGCGCTTCATCCTGTCGCTCGGCTTCGAGCCCAGAGGAAATTGGCGCGCGCAGATGCTCCTGCTCGTAACCGAACGCGTCGACAAGATCCTGCGCGTGGGGCCGAAGCCGAGCTAAAAGCCGATCGATGTATGCGGTGATCGCCTGTGCCCGCTGTGGCGAGAGCCGACCGTGGATGAGATACCAGGAAAGGTGCTTCTCGATGAGCCCCAGACCGAACACATCGTGCAGCCACTCGAGGACCTGGCGGGTACCGGCATCCTCGATGCGTTCCATTCCGCGCGTGAACGCTTCCCACTGGAGCAGCTCGCCGTGGGCACGCGCCGCTTCAATGAGCTCGTTCTGCTGCGAGTTGAACAGGTCGGCGGCATCCTTCTTCGACAACTTCGTGGCGGGGCGTAACCGCCCGCCGATCTCCGCCACCATCGTCTCAACCCGGTCGGTGAGCATCTCACGCTGCACGTTCGTCTCCCGCAATTCCTTGATGCTGCGAGCCGTCGAACCAAAGTCCCGGATGGTCTGAGCGACCGTTCGCAGGCCCGTGCCGTGATACGCGACATCGGCGGCCTGACCCACCGCATAGGAGGCGAGTGCGCCGAAATCGGCATCCTTGAATTTGGTGCTGTAGTCGGTGAGAAGGCGCTTCGCGACGAGCTGCAACAAGACGTTGTTGTCGCCCTCGAAGGTCACGTAGACGTCGAGGTCTGCGCGGAGACCGACGAGCCGGTTCTCTGCCATGAACCCTGCGCCGCCGCATGCCTCTCGGGCTTCCTGCAGCGCATCGAGAGCGTGCCAGGTCGACAGCGGCTTGAGTGCCGCGGCGAGGGTCTCGAGGTCCTGGCGATCATCATCCGTGTCCGCGGCGCCGCTGAACACCGAGTCGAACTTCTGCAGCAGCTCATCGTGGGCAAAAGTCTGCGCATACGTTGTCGCGAGCCGGGTGATGAGCCGGCGCTGGTGTCGCTGGTAGTCGAGCAGAACCTGCTCCTCCTCGCCTCCCGCTCTAAATTGGCGCCGCTCGTTGCCGTAACGTATGGCGATGGTGAGTCCGAGTGCGGATGCCGCGGTGGCCGCACCGTCAAGGGAAACGCGACCCTGAACGAGCGTTCCGAGCATCGTGAAGAACCGTCGGCCCGGGCTGTCGATCGGGGAGGTGTACGTGCCGTCTTCGGCCACATCGCCGTACTTGTTGAGCAGGTTCTCGCGCGGCACCCGCACGCTGTCAAATGCGAGCGTTCCGTTGTCTATGCCGTTCAGACCGCCCTTCCAGCCGTCATCCTCACCCGCAATCCCCGGGAGGAAGCCGTCGTCGTCGCGGATCGGAACGTACAGCGCGTGCACGCCATGGTTCACACCCCTCGTGATGAGCTGCGCGAAGACGACGGCGGCTTTCCCATGCTGGCCCGCATTGCCGAGAAACTGCTTCCATGCTGCGCGAAACGGAGTATTGATGACAAACTCATGTGTCTTCTCGTCGTAGGTGGCCGTCGTGGCGATGCTCGCGACATCCGAACCGTGCCCGATCTCGGTCATCGCGAACGCGCCGGGCACGGTGAGATCCATGACCTCGGGAAGCAAGCGATGGTGTCGCTGAGTGCCGAGCTGCACGATGGCGGAGCCGAACAAACCCCACTGCACGCCACCCTTGATCTGCAGCGAAGGGTCGGCGGTAACGAGCTCCTCGAACGCGGTGATGTTGCCGCCGTTGTCTTCGCGTCCACCCACCTGAATCGGGAACGCTCGGTGAACCGCACCGTGCTCGACGAGAATGTGCAACTGAGCCATAACCCGTTCCCGCTGTTCCTCAAGCGTCAGACCGTCGAGACGGTGGAGGGCCGGGTCCTTCACAAATTCGCGCGCTTCGCGCCGAATCTCCCGCCAGGTTCCCATGAGCACCGAGTTGAGTACGTCGACATTCACGGAGGGTGCTGCGCCGTTTGCCCCGGATGCCGAATCGATGTGGCGGTCGATCTCCGCGCTCATTGTGCCGGATGCGGTCGTGCGAGGGCGTGGTTTCGTGTCAGTCATGGTGTGTCTCTCCTCCGATTACCCATTCAACGCTAAGCAACCTTGCCCGCAGAGGTAAATGTTCAGTGTGGGAATGACAAACAGATCAGTGATTCACCAGCCTGGCGCTGTCGAGACCTCCCAATAGTTACAGTGGAAGTCCACGGCACGATTGGCCACTATGTTCACTGTTCTCGTCGGTATCACGAGTGCGCTCATTTATGGCTCGGCCGACTTCATTGGAGGTATCGCCTCCAAGCGCATCAG
>JBDTCD010000112.1:0-4768 GCA_039923755.1 Terrimesophilobacter sp.
AGGCGTTTGAGGAAGTATTCCAGTCCGCGAATGTGACGCGCTACTATGCGGTCTCAGCGCGCAGAACACTCGCATCTCGCGGACGCCGCGGCGGTATCCCGGCGGTCTTCCGCACGCGTGTTGAATACCAGCCTAAAGGTCTTATTGGCGTCATCACCCCGTGGAACTATCCGCTCAGCCTCGCGGCCATGGATGTGCTCCCGGCACTGGCGGCCGGCAATAGCGTAATCCAGAAGGCAGACGACCAGGGCGCTCTCAGCATTCTGGCGCTCCGCCGTGCCTTTCTTGATGCCGGTGTTCCACCAGAGGTATGGGCTATCGTTGCCGGGCCCGGTGACATCGTCGGCAATGCGGTCAATGACGCCTCGGACTACGTGTGCTTTACGGGTTCAACCGCCACCGGCACCCAAGTGGGAGTTCGGGCCGCAGAAGCACTCCGCGGCGCCTCGCTCGAACTCGGTGGCAAAAACCCCATGATCGTGCTCGCCGATGTCGACCCGGTGAAAGCGGCGCGGAACGCCGTGTACGCGTGCTTCTCCTCGATGGGGCAGCTGTGCGTCTCCATCGAGCGCATTTACGTCGAGCGCGCAGTTGCTGAGGCGTTCACCAACGAATTCGTTGCACGCACCGCTGCGCTCGTGCAGGGTCCGGCGTTCGACTATTCGACGGATGTGGGATCCCTCACCCTGCTGAGCCAGCTTGAGAGGGTCAACGAGCACGTGACGGACGCACTCGCTCAGGGCGCAACGGTACTGACGGGCGGAAAGGCTCGCCCGGATCTGGGACCCCTGTTCTATGAGCCCACCGTTCTCTCCGGCGTTACCGAGTCGATGAAATGCTCGGGAAACGAGACGTTCGGTCCCGTCGTCGCTATCACTCCCGTGGACAGTGTCGAGGAAGCCATTGTCGCCGCGAACTCCACCCCGTTCGGACTGAACGCGTCCGTGTTTGCCCAATCGAAGCGCCGCGCACTCGAGATTGCTCGAGCTTTGGATGCAGGCAGCGTCAACATCAACGAGGGGTATCGGGCCACGTTCTCCTCCATTGACGCACCCATGGGCGGTGTCAAGCAATCAGGCATCGGGCGAAGGAACGGCCCGGAAGGCATCCTGCGTTTCGTCGATGCGCACACGATCGCCGAGTCGACCGGCCTCATGACGCTTCCCCGCACGGGAGCAGAGTTCGCCAAACTCAGCGGCGTCATGCTCCTGCTGCTCCGCGTACTCAAGGGGATTCGCCGCCGCTGAGGGGTAGCGGGAGTCGTCGGCTGGATCATCACTGGACGAGATCCTGAATCAGGCTGGACCCTGGGTGGGCCGGATCCAAGCTTGGGTTAGGTCGCCTCGCTGTCGAAGGGGGCGTTCTTGCCCTCTTCTTCGAGTCGCCGCTTGCGCTTCATGTACGCGGAGTCGGCCACCGGAGGTGCGCTGAACGAGGCGACGTCCTCGACGAGGGCCTCGCGGATGATGCGGCGCGGGTCGTACTGTCGCGGATCCAGCTTCTTCCAGTCGACCTCGTCGAAGTCCGGGCCCATTTCTTCACGCATCCGGTCTTTCGCGCCGTCCGCCATCTTCTTCAGGTTCTTCACGAGTCGCGCAAGCTGGGACGCGTAATACGGCAGGCGTTCGGGTCCCAGAAGGAATACCGCGAGAATCCCGATCAACAGGAGCTTCTCAAAGGTCAACCCGAACACGTGTTCAGACTAACCGTTTCCTGACGGCATCCGCTCTAGAGTTGGGGGGACAAGGAGCAGATGGTGGCCGGAAAAGAAACAGACTGGAAGTTCGCTGAAGACTTCGTCGTCGAGAGTGACGAGATTGGGCAGGCGCGCGCCCGCTCTCTGGAACTGGGTGTCGAAGCGATCACACCCGCGATGGGTTCCCAACTGGCCATTCTCGCCGCGGCGACTGTCGCGACATCCATCATCGAAATTGGTACGGGCGCGGGAGTGAGCGGGTTGTGGCTACTTTCCGGAGCACCGCAAGCTACCCTCACCTCGATTGACATCGAGGCTGAGCACCAACAGCACGCGCGCACGTCATTCCAGAATGCCGGCTACCCCGCCAACCACGTTCGCCTCATCACCGGTCGCGCCCGCGACGTTCTCCCCCGGATGAACGAGGGCTCCTATGACGTCGTCTTCATCGATGCCGACCCGCAGTCCGTCATCGAATACGTGGAGCATGGCCTGCGACTCGTGCGCACCGGCGGAACCGTAGTCGTTGCTCATGTGCTGTGGCATGGCCGCGTCGCCGACCCTGCGCACCGCGACGAGGTGGTCGCGGGCTATCGCAGCCTGCTTCGCGAACTGTCAGCCTCGGATGCCGTAATCAGCGCGATCTCGCCGATCGGTGACGGGTTGCTTCAACTCACCAGGCTCGATAGCCGGTGAGTCACGACTTCCGGGTCGTTCCCGCCGCCTACGTTTTCCTTCGACGAGGCGAAGATGTTCTCCTGCAGTTGCGGGACGGTACCGGTTTCATGGACGGGCACTGGGCTGCCGCAGCCGCAGGTCACGTCGAAGCGGACGAGTCGGTGTTCGAGGCGGCGTGCCGGGAGGCACTAGAGGAGCTCGGAGTGAGGATCGACCCCGCAGACCTCCGCCCGCTCACAGCAATGCACCGCACACAGGCCAGCCACAAGCCCGTCGACGAACGCGTCGACTTCTTCTTCGAATGCTGGGCATGGAACGGTGAACCTCACCTCGTCGAAACAGAGAAGGCGGCCGACCTCGGATGGTTTTCGCTTGACGCGCTGCCACATCCGGTAGTCCAGCATGAGCGTGTCGTGCTCGACGGGATGCACGCGGGTCACATCGACCCGATCGTCACCTTCGGTTTCTGAGCCGTTCGATTTCTGAGCCGTTCGGTCTCTGAATCGCGCGACTGCTAGGCGGCGCGAAAAGTGTCGGCGCCTATTTAGCGGCGGCGACTACTCCGGCCAGTGCGTCGTGGAGTTCCTTGGCCTCTGCATCGTTGACCGACACCACGAGGCGCCCACCGCCCTCGAGCGGAACGCGCACGATGATGAGTCGACCCTCCTTAACAGCCTCCATTGGCCCGTCGCCGGTCCTCGGCTTCATGGCTGCCATGAATGGTCCCCTTTCGTGGAATCTCTCTCTATTATCCCGTATTTCCGCGACATCAAAAAACCGGATGCGGTTCACGGTGGGGTCCAGTCATATCCGTCCACCCACCAGCAGTAGTAACACCACACCCACTGCCCGATGATGAACACGGCGACCAGGAGAATGCGGTAGGTGCGGGAGCGCGGCTGAGCGAGCGCCCCGGCGAGCGGGAACATCGGAAGAAGCAACCGAAACGTGCTCGACTGTGGAAAGAACACCGCGAGCAGGTAAAGCCCGTAACTTGCCACCCAGAATCGCAGGGTCACCCCAAGCCTGCGCGACCACGACGTGAACAGGAATCCGATGAAGGCGACCACGACGAGAACAAGAACCGCAATGCCAAGCGGGCCGGGCATCCAAAACCTCGCACCCTGTATCCACGGCGTGAACGGGACGAGTTCGAGGTAACCGAGATAGGGCACCCGCCAGGCGAGCTCCGTGTCGGTGTATGCAGTGACTGAGCCCGTCACCATCCACGCCAGGAACGGCCACGCCAGCCCCATGATCCCGCTGAAGACCATGACCCCGAGAGCGAGGATGCGCTCCCACACGGGGAACGGATCACGGCTGCGAGTGAAAAAACGATGGAGGACGTGGAGCCCCAGTGCGAGTGCGAAAGCGAGCCCACTTGGCCGGGTGAGCGCCATGACCGCGATGACCGGAATGAGCATGACGTATCGCCGCTGCATGAGGAGATACAGGGCAACCGCGAGGAAAAATACGTGCATCGATTCGGCGTAGGACACCTGCAGGATCGGTGACAGCGGTCCGACACAGAACAGGACGACGGCGAAGAGGGCGGTCTCGCCCGGCAGGACCAGCCGCAGGAGTCGATAGAACACGAGCGCAGCACCGAGCGAGAATGCGACAGAGACGAACACCGACAGCGGTGCCCATGGCAGCCCCGTCGCCATCATGAGGCCACGGACGAGGAGTGGATAGGCGGGTAAGAAAGCCCATGCATTTTCTATCACGTGGCCGCTGACAGTCTCCGGCAACACGGACGGATATCCCGACGCCGCGACGATGTGGTACCACGTGCTGTCCCACAACTGCGCGAAAGCGAGGTAATCGGGATGCGCCTGCGTCCACTGATTCTTGGTCTGCTCGCCTGCGAACCACAGCAGGATTCCGGTCGTGACCACCCTCGACAACAACCACACGACGACGACCCGAAGCCACCACGGGGTCATGCGGTATCGAATCCGAATCGCCTTACCGAGCGGCTGTCGGGCCAAGCTGGGCTGTTTCATCGCCGGCTGATTCTTGCCCGGCTGGATCATGCCCCGCTGAGCCACGCTCGCAGTCCTCGCTCGCACTCCGTGATCTGAGCCGTGTCAACGCGTTCATCGTCTGCGTGGGCGCGAAGGGCGTCCCCCGGGCCGTAATTGACGGCGGGGATGCCGAGTGCAGAAAACCGGGCAACATCGGTCCAACCGTATTTGGGCAGCGCCGCTCCGCCGACCGCTGCCAGGAAGTCCCGCGCGAGTGGTGCATCGAGACCCGGGCGTGCCCCTTCTGCCAGATCGATGACCGTGAACTCGGAATCGATAACGGAGAGAAGTTCGCGCACGTGCTGGATGGCCTCATCACCGCTGCGGCTCGGCGCGAAGCGGTAGTTGATCGACACCGTGCATTCAT
>JBDTCD010000113.1:0-7237 GCA_039923755.1 Terrimesophilobacter sp.
TGGCGGCATCCGCGTGGGTTGCCGCCGCGGAGACGGCTCGCTGGATTGCCAGGTCGGCGTCGGTGTACGCGCTCGGGGCGGGCATCAGCCCGTCGAAGTACTTGCCGATCATCGCAAGTGCGCGTGAGGCGAGGTTGCCGAATCCGTTGGCCAGCTCAGAGTGATAGCGAGCGGAGAGGTCTTCCCAACTGAAGGAGCCGTCCTGCCCGAAGTTGATGGCACTCAGGAAGTAATAGCGGAACGCATCCGAACCGAACGTGTCGGTGATCTCGGACGGCGCGATACCCGTGAGCTTAGACTTCGACATTTTCTCGCCGCCCACGAGGAGCCAGCCGTGACCGAAAACCTGTTTGGGGACGTCGAGCCCGGCCGCCATGAGCATGGCCGGCCAGATGACGGCGTGAAAGCGGGCGATATCTTTGCCGACGAGCTGCACGGCGGGCCAGCGGCGGTCGAACTGCGCCTGGTCGGTGCCGTAGCCAATCGCTGTCACATAGTTGAGAAGCGCCTCGAACCAGACGTAGACGACGTGGGTGGAATCCCACGGGATCGGGATCCCCCAGTCAAAGCTCGACCGTGAGATCGACAGATCCCGAAGGCCCTGCTTCACGAACTGGATGATCTCATTGCGCACGCTCTCCGGCTGCACGAACATCGGATTCGATTCGTACAAATCTAGGAGCTTCTGCCCGAAATCGCTCAACCGGAAGAAGTAGTTTGTCTCTTTGAGGATCTCCACGGGCTTGGAGTGGATGGCGCACACAAGCACGCCCTCGAACTCGCCCGTGCCCGGCACGAGCTCGCTTTGCTGCTTGTACTCTTCGCACCCGACGCAGTAATACCCTTCAAACTCTCCGAGGTAGATGAAACCGTCGTCATAGAGCTTCTGCAGGAAAATCGTCACGCCATTCTCGTGGCGGGCATCCGTCGTGCGGATGAAGTCGTCGTTGGCGATGTTGAGGGTTCCGAGCAGGGGCTTCCAGGCGCGCTCGACCAGGTCATCCGCCCACGCCTTCGGAGTGGTGTTGTTGGCGAGCGCGGTGCGAAGAATCTTCTCGCCGTGCTCATCCGTTCCGGTGAGAAACCACGTGTCGTCGCCGGCCTGGCGATGCCAGCGCGAAAGGACATCCGCGGCGACCTCGGTGTAGGCGTGCCCGATGTGCGGCACGTCGTTCACGTAGAAGATCGGTGTCGCGATGAAGAAGGAATGGTCGGCGGCCATGCGCTCAATCCTAATCGCGCGCTGGAGCTATGACGGCGGAGCTAACCCGACGGCGGGGGCGGTGTCGGCGCTGGCGTCGCGGGATTGCGATGCAATCCTCTGAGCTCCAGCGCGCCTTGATACAGGTCGCGCCGCCCAAGGCCGGTCGCCTCGGCGACTTCGCCCGCAGCCTCTTTGAGCCGAGTTCCCGCCGCCACGAGCGAGCGCACCTGCGCGATACCCTCCTCCAGACTCGCGGATGCCGGTTCGGCACCCGCGACGACGAGGCAGATTTCACCCCTCACGCCGGATGCCGCCCACCCGGCGAGCTCGGCCGCGGTTCCCCGTCGCACCTCCTCGTGCAGCTTGGTCAGCTCCCGGGCAACAACTGCCCGGCGATGCGGGCCAAGAGCGGTGACCAGGTCGGCGAGGGACTCGGCCAGCCGGTTCGGCGACTCGAAGAACACCATCGTGCGTTCTTCCCTCGACAGGGCCGTAAACCAGGCGACGCGCGATTTGCGCGGGATGAAGCCTTCAAACGTGAACCGATCCGTGGGCAGGCCGGAGACCGCGAGCGCCGCGAGGACCGCGCTGGGGCCGGGGATAACGGTCACCGTCACACCTGCAGCGGCAGCAGCGGCCACGAGCGGGACCCCGGGGTCGCTGATGGCCGGCATTCCGGCATCCGTCAACACGAGAAGATCGTTGTCCCGCGCAAGCTCCACGAGTTCCGCCGCCTTCTCGACCTCGTTGTGTTCGTGCAGTGCGATGAGGCGCGGCCGATTTTCGATGCCCAGCGCGCGTAGGAGGTGGATTGTCGTGCGGGTGTCTTCGGCGGCGATGACCTCGGCGTTTCCGAGCGCCTCGATGAGTCGCCGCGACGCATCGCCAAGGTTTCCGATCGGCGTCGCCGCGAGGATGATCACGCCCCCATCTTCCCATTGACGAAAACGAAGGAGATACGCCCCGATTTCGCACCCACGACCATATTGGCGCTGGTGCGCGCAATTCTCCTTCGTTTTTGTTCAGCGGAGTGTGGCTAGCATTACGGAGTGACCGGTGAACGCGACTTCGACGACGTGATCTCCGGCACCCGCGCCACTCCAGTTGCCACCGTGCCTGCGCCTGTTCCCGCGCCCCCGATGTATGTGCTCGAGGAGCCCCGCGGATCCCGCCTCGACGACTGGTGGGGCCGGATGCTGTCCACCCCCGCGAGGCAGCGGGTGTGGGCGTGGGCTGGCCCCATCGCGGTCACCCTGCTCGCCGCGGTCCTGCGGCTCTGGAATCTCGGTTCACCGCACACGCTGATTTTCGACGAGACCTTCTACGTCAAGGACGCCTGGACACTTCTGCACAACGGCTACGAGTCATCGTGGCCCGCCGAAGCTGACGCATCGTTCAACTCCGGAAACGTGAACATTTTCCTCACCGACGGCTCCTACGTTGTGCATCCACCTCTCGGCAAGTGGATTATCGCCATCGGTCTGGCGATCTTCGGTGCCCAGGACGCGGTCGGCTGGCGCATCAGCACCGCCATCGTGGGCATCCTGCTCGTCGCGCTCGTCGCCATCATCGCCAGGGGTCTGTTCCACTCGACACTGCTCGCGACGATCGCCGGCTGCCTTCTCGCTATCGATGGAAACGCGATTGTGATGTCGCGCGTTGCGCTCCTCGACGGCATACTGACCTTTTTCGTCATGCTGGGGTTTGGAGCTATCCTGCTCGACCGCGGGCACAGCGCACGGCGACTCGAACGCTGGCGGCGACGGCGCACAGGGGCCGGTCGGACCATCGACTGGGGCCCTGCCCTGTGGTGGCGACCGTGGCTGTTCGCGGCGGGTCTCGCTTTCGGGCTCGCCTCTGCCGTGAAATGGAACGGCCTGTACTTTCTCGCCGGCTTTGCGATCTACACGCTCGTCGTGGATGCGGTGGCCAGGCGCAGGGCGGGCGTTACCTTCTTCGCCTCCGGAGTGTCGTTTAAGCAGGCCCCGGTCACGTTCCTGCTCATGGTGCCTATCGCGCTCGTGGCATACCTCGTTACATGGACTGGCTGGTTCGCAACGGATGGCGGTTATTACCGGCACTGGGCAGAACAGGCGGGCAATGCCTGGCATGGACTGCTTGCATGGGTGCCTCTCGACTTTCAAAGCTTCTGGCACTATCAGGCCGCCGCCTACGCCTACAACATCGGCGAACATCGACCTCACGGGTACCAGGCGAACCCGCTCACCTGGCTTCTCATGATTCGCCCCACCGCAATGTATTACGTGGGCAGCGACTACGGGCAGAACGGATGCCAGTTCACCCGTTGCGGCGAGTCGATCACCGAACTCGCGAACCCCTTTATCTGGTGGGGTGCGGTCGCGGCCGCCGGGTACCTCGTCTATCGGGTCATCAGGTATCGCGAATGGCAGGTCGGTGCCATCCTCATGGGGATCGCCGCCGGGTACCTACCGTGGCTCATGTACCTGGACCGGACGGTCTTCCAGTTCTATACCATCGTGTTCGAGCCGTTCCTCATCCTTGCTCTCGTCTTCGTTTTCGGTCTTCTCTTAGGGAAACGAACGGATGAATCCTGGCGACGAGTGGGCGGCATCCGCTTGATCGCGGTCATTCTCGTCGCGATGGTGCTCGTGAGCGCGTTCTTCTACCCGCTGTGGACGGGAATGCAGGTGCCGTTGCCGTTCATCCAACTGCACTACTGGCTACCTACCTGGCTTTAGCGGGACCGTTCTGGATTTGGCTCACCGTGCTGCTCGCCTTCGCAACCTTGTGCGTTGGCATCTACCTATGGTTCAAGAACCCACCCGGAGCGCGAGGAAGCTGGCGACGTCGGTCACGGGGAGCCTGCAGACGAAGTCGCTGCACAGGTAGGCGGTGGGTTGCCCACCCTGTAGCGACCTCCCCTCGAACAGCTCGAATCCTTCGGCGGCCCACTCGGTGGCCCCGGATGCCGTGACGGTCACCGATACTCCACCGGACTCGACCCAGCCTCTGGCCGCTACCGAAAGCGCCGAATCCGTTTCGTCTGCCACGACGACTAGCTGAGTTGGCGCCGCAGCGAGTGCGGTCATGACCGCGAGCGCCGACCCGAATCCGAGCGGTTGGTGCATGGCGATCGTGGCAAGCTTCTCCATTGCACCGGTGGCCTGACGCAGGTAGTCGCTGTCGCCGGTGAGGAGGTAGAGCTGGCGCGAGGCGTCGGCGAGCGCGCTCGCGCCGGACGGCAGGGCGCCCTCAGTGGGGTCGGTGTCAGGATCGATACCGAATGCGGCGAGCACGGGGTCGCCACCGCCGGGAATCGCGAACCCGTCGCTGGTGATGCAGGCATCCACGAGCTGCCGTGCGCTGGCAGCCCACCGTACCTCCCCCGTCGATTGCGCCAAATGAAGGAGTCCGCGCGCGAGCAACCCGTAATCCTCGAGCGTTGCCCTTGCAGTAGAGGGCTTTCCGGCCAGCGTTGCTCTGGCCAGTTCTCCCGACTCCTTCATTTGGGATACGAGGATGGTGTCGGCCGCATCGCGAGCAGCATCCAGCCAGTCCTCGCGCCCGAAGTAGTGGCCTGCACTCGCGAGGGCGCCGATGGCAAGGCCGTTCCATCCGGTGAGCACTTTCGCGTCCAGTGCTGGCGGCTCCTGTTGTGCTCGATCCTTCTCGTTCAGCGAGTAGTAGTCGCCTTCGGTCAGGTGTCCGTCGACGATGCTCTCGCTGTTTTGGGCCGAGGCGAAACCACCAGGCAATCGCATGGTCCGCAACAGGAAGTTGACGATTCCCTCAGCACTCTGGCGCGCGAGTGCCGCGCGCTCCGGCACCCGAGCGGCCAGGAGCGAGTACGCCTTCAGCAATCCGGCATTGTCGTAGAGCATGCGCTCGAAGTGGGGCTCAGTCCAGTCGCGGTGCGTGGCGTATCGGAAGAAGCCGCCTTCTACCGCGTCGCGAAGACCGGATGTCGCCATCGCCGTGAGTGCGCGGTCTGCGAGGCCGCACGACTCGGGTGACCCGTGTTCAAGAAGAAAGTCGAGCACTGGGACCATGGGGAATTTCGGTGCGGTCCCGAAACCGCCGAACTCCTGGTCCTCGTTCGCGCCGAGGAGTTTGACCACACCATCGAGTTCTGCCCGGTCGGGAAGTGCGCCGTCTGGGTGCGCCGCATGCCCGCGGATCGCGGCAGCGACATCTGCGGCGTTCGCTTCAACCTCGCTGCGGCGGTGTGCCCACGCATCGCTCACGCCCTCGAGCACCTGACGGAACGACGGATGACCCACCATGGCATCCGGCGGCCAGTAGGTTCCCGCGAAGAAGGTTTTGCCCTGCGGTGTGACGAAAACGTTGAGGGGCCATCCGAGATTCTGTGAGAACGCGCTGGCAGCCGTGAGGTAGCTCGAATCGACCTCAGGATGCTCCTCCCGATCAACTTTGATTGACACGAAATTCGCGTTCAACACCGCCGCGATTGACGGATCACTGAAACTCTCGCGCGCCATCACGTGGCACCAGTGGCACGTCGAGTAACCGATAGAGACGAAGACGGGCACGTCTCGTCGTGCCGCCTCGGCGAAAGGCTCCGGCCCCCACTGCTGCCAGTCCACCGGGTTCCCGGCGTGCTGCCGCAGGTATGGGCTGAGCGCATCGGCAAGCATGTTCGGCATGATCCCACCGTACGCCGGACGCGTTAGCCTGAGTGCATGTCTGAGATTGCGGTCACCTATCTCGGTGGACCGACCGTGCTGCTCGAGTACGAAGGCCTGCGTGTCCTCACCGATCCCACCATCGACGAGTCGGAGCGCTACCCCGATCCGGATGGCGGCCAGGCTCTCGTGAAGACTCGCGGTCCGGCCATCGGGTTGAGTCCCGGAGAAACCCGTGAAGTCGGTTCCGTGACCGTGACCGCCGTTCGCGCCCTCGTCAGCATCGACATGGGAGCGGTGTGACATGCGCTCTCGCCCATCTGTAACGGGAACTATCGAACTCGAACTCCCCGAATTCGAGAGACCGCCCGCCGATCCGATGCCGCTGCTGATTTCCTGGATCGACGAGGCTGAACGGCTCGGGGTGCTCGAGCCGTACAACGTGGCGATTGCGACCGTTGACGGCGACGGGAGTGTCACGAACCGTCTTGTACTCGCCAAGGCTTTCGATGCCGAAGGAATGACCTTCGCCACGAATACGAGCAGCCTCAAGGGTCGCCAGATCAGCGCACACCCCCGTGCGGCCGCCGTCCTCTACTGGAGGGAAACACGCCAGCAACTGCGGCTGACCGGTGAGGTCGAGTTGCTCACTCCGGCCCAATCCGACGAAATCTGGGTCGACCGCTCGGTCCAGTCACAGGCTGCTGCTATCGCATCCATTCAGAGCGATCCGCTCCCGGATGACGGCGAATACCGGGCGCAGGCAGCTCGGTTGGCCCTGCCCGGTGTGCCGCTCCCACGGCCCGACGATTGGAACGGTTACCGCCTCAAGCCGGACATGATCGAGTTCTGGCACGGCGGGGCCGACCGCATGCACCGCCGTCTGCGCTACGACTTCACGGGTGGCCGCTGGAGCCACCAGCGCCTCTACCCGTAACCGTGGCCGTTGCCGCAGGGCGTCAGTTGACGGTGTCCGGGTGGCTACCGACGCGACCGTCCCCGTGACCTTCCAGCGCTGTGATCGCAGCGAGTTCAGCAGCCGTGAGCTCGAAGTCGAACACGTCGAAATTCTCCACCATGCGCTCGCGGTGGTTGGTCTTTGGGAACACGATGACGCCGTTCTGCAGGTGCCACCGAAGAACGACCTGAGCAGCGGACTTGCCGTGCGCGGCCGCCGCCGCGGTGACGGCCGGGTTCTCCAGTAACGGATACTTGGCCTGACCCAGCGGACCCCACGATTCGACCGCAATACCGTGCTTGCGCGCGAACGCCGTGGTAGCCGGCTGCTGGTGTGCGGGGTGAAGCTCGATCTGGTCGACGGCGGGAATCATCTCCGATGATGCGAGCAGGCGCTCAAGGTGATGAACGAGGAAGTTCGCCACACCGATGCTCGTCGTGAGCCCTTCCT
>JBDTCD010000114.1:0-6384 GCA_039923755.1 Terrimesophilobacter sp.
AGTCTGTGTGGCACAGTACCTGTGCAGGGCCGAGATCTACGGCAGAGGACCGAGCAATGCCGTGGCCACCGTCGAATGGGCGGAATCTTCATTGCTCGGATGGAATGCTCCCGCCAACACGTCACGGTAGAGCCGCCCGAGTTCGCTTCCCGAAAAGTAGCTTGACCCACCGGAAACCCGAATAGCCTGGTCGACGACGAACTTCGCCGTCTCCGTCGCGCGAAGTTTCAGCCCTACAAGCGCGCGGAACCACTCGTCTCCCCGATCCACGCCGGAGTCAATGTCCGACGCCACCGCGTCAAGTTGCGGAAGGATCGCGTCGTACGCGATTGCTGCATCCGCGAGCTTCCAACGGATGTCGGGGTCGAGAGATTTCGACGCCCCATCGTTCCGTGCTGACGTTCGCTTCGTAGCGTTCTCGACGCCAAGCGCGAGCGCGCGAGCACCGATCCCGGTATACACGGCCGCCAACAAGGTCTCGAAATTCGCAAAAATCGAGAATATGAGAAGATCGCGGCTTGGCCCAGGATCCACCCGGCGGAACACGCGGGAAGGCTCGGCGCGGACCTTGTCGAGCCGCGTGCTGCTGCTCTGGGACGCGCGCATTCCCAGAGTGTCCCAATCGTCATGGACCGTAATGCCGGCGGCGTCGCGCGCTATGACAGCGTGAACCAGCTTTGGTGCGTCTGCGGACGTGCTGTCCAGCCCGAACAGCCCAAGCCTCGTCCAGGCGGGTGAGAGGCTCGTGAATATCTTCGTGCCGGTGAACTCGTAGCCGCCATCGGGCTGAGGAACTGCTTCGGTGGTACTTCCGAACAGGACGAGATCGTTTCCTGCTTCACTGATGGCCAGTGCGAAGAGTTCCCCCTCCGCGGCCTCTCTCAGGACGAAGTCGAGAGAATCATCCCCACGGTCCAACATGGCTTTGGCGACTCCTGTCCAGACCAGGTGCATGTTGACTGCCAGCGCGGTTGCCGGTGCAGCTGCCGCCAACCGGATCTGCTCGTGGACAACGTCACGCAGGGACAGGCCCCTGCCGCCCATGTTCTCGGGAACCAGGGCGGTGAGATAGCCACTGGCACGAAGTTCGTCGAGGTCCTCGGCGAAGAACGAGTTGTCGCGGTCATATGTCGACGCGCGCGCGTGGATGGAGTCCAACAGTGTTCCAGTCAGGATGTTCACCACCCTAGGATGCCACGCGGTGGGCATCCACTACGGCTACGATTCCGTGTGACACCATAGACAAGGCGGTTCCGTGACCACGCTCGATTACTCGGCGCTCAGCTCGCCAGTGACGCGGCAGGACATCATCGAGTATCGGCGCTCAGGTCGCCCGGGACTGTCTTCCGCCATACCGACGGTCACAGCAATGGTCATTGTTATTGTGGTCGGTGCGCTCATGTTCAGTTTCACCATGTCCGCATTTTCCGGCTCTGCATCCGAATCAACAAACCTGCCGATTGTCCTGGTCGTTCTGGCACTGGTCATCGCGGCAGTCAGTTCGTTGTACGTGTTCAGTCAGCGTGCATCGTGGATTCGCCTCCTGCGTGTGACCAGGTTTGCCGATGCCAACGGCCTCGAGTACTCCGTCGCTGGCGAGGTTCCGTCCTACCCCGGTTCTCTCTTCGGTATCGGGTCAGCGCGAAGTGTTCCGGAGCGGATCTCACGCGCTACTGCGCCATCGATCGACCTTGGCGATCTTCGTTACACCACCGGTTCAGGGAAAAACCGCAAAGTGCATAACTGGGGCTACCTCGCGATCAAATTGGATCGCATGCTTCCGCAAATGGTTCTGGATGCCAAGGCGAATAATTTTTTCGGAACGAACCTTCCGGTGAGCTTTTCGCGATCGCAGGTGCTTCCGCTGGAGGGCGACTTCGACCGCTTCTTCACCCTGTACTGCCCGAAGGAATACGAGTCGGATGCCCTTTACGTATTCACTCCGGACCTCATGGCGCGCCTGATTGATGAAGCGGCGAACTATGACGTCGAAATCGTCGATGACTGGATGTTCCTCTACTCGGCGTCCCCGTTCGACCTCGCCGATGCCGCCACGCTGGCACGCGTCTTCAGAATCATCGACACCGTGGGAACAAAAACGCTCGATCGGACTGAACGCTACGCAGACTCGCGTGTCGCCGTAACCGCTTCGGCGTCCGATACAGTGCCACCACTCACGGCACGGATGTCGAGCAACACGGTCGCTCAGCCCGGTCGACGACTTCAACGCGGAGTTCCACTCGTGGGAATCCTCGTGTTCGTTGCGGTAGTGGCCGTGATCTGGATCCTGAACTTCGCGCCGATGTTCTCCGGGTTTTAGAGGCCATCCGGGAGTGTTTCCGCCTCGGCGAAAAGCAGGCGCTGCGTCGGACGAGTCATCGCAACGAAGAGTGCTGCTGCGCCGCGTTCGGTCGCGAGCACTATCGCAGCAGGGTCAACGATCACGACCGAGTCGAACTCGAGGCCTTTCGCATCGTTGGGGCTGAGAAGTGTGACGGCGGAATCGAGCCCCTCGGCACCGATGCCAATCTGGCCGGGGAATGCCGCCCCGAGCACACTGCGAAGTTCGCCCAGGCGATCATCGGTGGCAATAACGGCAACAGTCCCATCGACCTCCAGTGCGAGCGCGACCGCCGTCACCGCATCCTTCACCGTGTCGATCGGCCACGCACTCTCCCGCACCGCGATGGACTTCGTGACCGGTAGTCCGTGGGCGATCGCCATCGACTCTGCTGCTGAGGCAATCTGGGACGGGGTCCGATAGTTGACGGTCAGCTCTTCGCGGCGCCAGCGGTCTCCCTCCGCGCGCTGTCCGATGAGCGGCGCGAGGGCGTGTTCCCAGGTCGGCGATGCTGATGCCGCCGCAGCCTGCGCGATATCCCCGACGATCGTGAAGGAACGCGACGGGCCGCGCCGAAGAAGGAGCCGCCACTGCATGGGGGAGAGTTCCTGCGCTTCATCCACCACGATGTGCCCATACGCCCACGTGCGGTCAACGGCGGCACGCTCAGCGGTCGTTCCGGCATCCGCAAATTCTGCGAACCCTGCCGCAAGCGACTCCGCGTTCACTATTCCCTTGACGCCCATGTTCTCAATGGCATGCTCGGCATTCTCGATGTCGCGTTTGCGCTGTTCTTTCGCCTCACGGCGCAGTGCCGCATTGTCAAGCACGATCTCTCCGAGGAGTTCGGCAGCCTCATCCAACAGTGGGATGTCCGAGATGGTGAATGGCGCAGTCCGCTCCCTGCGAAGAATCTCCCGATCCTCGCGCGACCAGTCGGGGGTCAGGGACTCCAGCCACTGGGGGCGGGCGTAAAGATCCTGAAGCAACTTTTCGGGGGTGAGCGGAAGCCAAGCCGTGTTGAGGGCAACGCGCGCATCCGGAGCGCTGCGAACGTCCTCTCGAAGCATGGAAAGATCGGATTCATCGAGTGAGTTCCCCTGCGAACGCAGATGCTCTGCGAGCGTATGGGTGAGGGATGCAATTGCGGTTTTCGCGAAAATGACGCGAGCTTCGTTGTAGCTTTTTCCACTGAGCCGGGCACGGCGAATGGCCGAGGCAATGACTTCGGGCTCCAGCATGACCGTATCGCCGTTGATCTCGATGGGCTGGACGCGCGCTGGCACCCGCTGTCGAGATTCCACCGCGCGAACCAAGAGCGACGCCATGGCGATTCGGCCCTTAATTCGCGCGATGCGCGGCACATCGTCGCCCGTGGCTTCCACCCCCGGGAAAAGTTGCCCAACACTGGCGAGAACCACTCCTGATTCGCCGAGTGAAGGAAGCACAGCCTCGATGTATTTCAGGAATGATCGCGATGGCCCGACGATGAGCACCCCGCTGGAGCGCAGCCTCTCGCGATTCGAGTAGAGGAGGTACGCCGCACGGTGCAGCGCAACTGCCGTTTTACCTGTCCCCGGCCCTCCCTGCACGACGAGCACGCCGCCGAGTTCTGAGCGGATGATTCGATCCTGTTCGGCTTGGATCGTTGCGACAATGTCAGACATTCGGCCTGTGCGCTGAGCCGTCAATGCGGCAAGTAGTGCGCCCTCTCCCTGCAGGTGCAGCGATTTCTCCTCGAGCAGATCGGGATCGAAGACTTCGTCCTCAATGCGAAGGAGCTTTCGCCCATGAGAGATGAGGTGTCGTCGTGCCTTCGCCCCCATGGGAGTCTTCGCCGTGGCTTGATAGAACGCGCTTGCCTGCGGCACCCTCCAGTCGAGAAGGATGGGCGAACGCTCGTGGTCACGGAGGCCTATGCGCCCGATGTAGTGGTGGAGGAGTTCGCCGTCGTCGCCGTCGACGGAAAGTCGCCCAAAGGCCAGGCGCTCGCCCACATCCCTCAGTTGGAGAATTCGATCTTCGTACAGTCGAGCGAAGCTGTCACGTTCGCTACGTGCCTGGTGGCTGCCTCCGCCGCCCTGTGCCCGAACATCCGCAAGCTGCTCTTCGGTCTCGCGTTGAACTTCATCGAGCCTCCGATACAACATGCTGACGTAGTCACGCTCGCGCTCAAGCTCGCTCGATGCCACCCAGGCTCACACCCCTTGTTTTCGGACATGCAAGTCTATCGACTTCCGTGCCTCTGCTCGCGCGGTGACGCTAGTGGGCGCGGTTTTCCTGCCCCTGCTGTTCCCTCAGAATGGCGAGGGCACGCGACACGCGCTCGCTGAGTCCTGCGACTTTACGCGGCATCTTGCGGTCGAGATCCTCCAACAGCAGGATCGCCTCTGTGCGTTGCTTCTGGTGAACGGCGTGGATGGCGAGGTTCCTGGCCAGTGCGATCCGGGCGCCCCACACGGCAAGCCATCCGCTGACGATGATGGGTACGACGAGAAGCACGGCCTCTACTGGGGGCAGTTTCCCTGCCGAGGCGAGCCAGATTGCCACCGCGAACGACACCAGGCCGATGACTACGGGTATCGCTCTCACCCACCTGCCGACGATGACGCGGCGCCGGACATCGTTCGTGCGCGCGTCGATTGTCGCAAGCCAGGAGTGATAATCGGCGAGGCGTCCCTTCGCAAGCCGCGAACCGGCTTGTGCCCGCAACTCGTCGCGGAACATCTGGTACCCGGTCTGTGGCCGGCCAAGTGCGCGCGCAGCGAGCAAAGCCGTGATCGCCCCGGCCGCAGCAAGTGCAACGAGGAAAAGGGTTCCCCAGAACAACTCGGCCCGATCCAGCAACAGCCGCGCCGCGAGATCCACGCCGAGAATAATGAGAACGAGAACGATGACACACACCGCGACGGTCCAGGCGAGAATGCGGTCGCGGTCCCGAGTGCCGGCGGCTCTACCTGCCCGCCGCACCTGGTGGCCAGTGACAACATCAACAAGTTGAAGCAGGAAGGCAAGCGCCCACGCGGCTACCGTGAAGGCAAGGATCGTCGTGGGAGTGTCGGTGTTCATGTGCGCGCCTCCGGGTGAGTCCAGAAAACCTTGCCAGGGTTCAGTATCCTCCGCATTGCGGGATCGATTGAATTCATGCCGACTCCGACAGCATCGCGATGATGCGATCGCGGGATGGGATAGACGGCACCGCGCCGAGCACCTGAACGGACAGAGCAGAAGCGGCCGTGGCGAACTCTGCGGCGTATGCGACGCTCTGACCATCGGCGATGGCGGTGGCGAATGCACCGCAATAGGTGTCTCCCGCGCCGGTAGTGTCGACCGCCACGACGCGACGAGCAGGCACTCTGGCAGCCTCGCGCCCGCCTTCGTACAGTACTGACCCGTCGGCCCCCAACGTCACGATGACGTGAGGCACTCGCGAGGCAAGACGGTCGGACGCTTCGGCGAGGTCGCCGCTGCCGCCAAGGAGGCACGCCTCGTGTTCGTTGACAAGGAGATAGTCAAGGCAACCGATGAGGTCATCGGGAAGTGTGCGTGCAGGGGCCGCGTTGAGCATCACGATTGTTCCGGCATCGCGCGCCGCGAGAGCCGTTGCGATGACGAGCTCGAGGGGTAGCTCGAGTTGCATGAGCAACACGGTCGACGACGTCACCCGCTCCAGTTCGGCGGGAGTGAGCTCGGTTACGTCGGCGTTCGCACCCGAGGCGACGATAATCGTGTTCTCGGCGCTGTCGGCGACGACTATGAACGCCTGACCCGATTCGGTGGGAACCCGGCGGACAAGATCCGAGGCGATACCGGCATCCGACATTGTCGCGAATAATTCATCGCCGTTCTCATCGTGACCGAGTGCTCCGATGAACGTCGTTTCACCGCCCGATCTGGCTGCGGCAACTGCCTGGTTCAGCCCCTTGCCCCCGGGGTATTTCGCGACGGATTCGGCCAAGAGCGTCTCGCCGGGAAGCGGGATTCGTTGAACAGAGAAGACGATGTCCATGTTCGCGCTGCCAACCATCGCGATTCCGGAGTGT
>JBDTCD010000115.1:0-9050 GCA_039923755.1 Terrimesophilobacter sp.
GTCTGATCCTTTCGGACTGCCGTTAACGATCAACCTAGATAACTATGTAAGCGCATGGAACCTGGGAATCGGACAGTATCTGGGCAACAGCGTGATTGTCACGCTCGTGTCCGTGATTGCGACAACGCTGATCAGCGCATGGGCAGCGTTCGGACTTACCAAGCTGACCATGCCGTTCTCCAGATCGGTGCTGTTCCTGATTGTCGGCGGACTTATGCTCGCCCCCACCGTTGCATTGATCCCGTTGCTTCGAATCCTCCAAAGCCTGGGGATCTACGACACATTGCTGGGTTTGATCGTGCTCTATACGGCCTTTCGAATCCCGTTCATCACGTTTCTTATTCGCTCGTACATGATCGACCTTCCTCATGAAGTAGACGAAGCAGCTCGATTGGATGGCTGCTCGCGCGCCCAACAGTTTTGGAAACTTGCGCTCCCCATGTCGACGCCCATCATCGTCTCGAGCATTATTCTTCAGGTTCTCTTCGCCTGGAACGAATACCTGTTCGCCTTCATCTTTGTCAGCAGCACGTCGACGATGACGTTGCCGGTAGGACTGGCCAACCTTTCGTCCAGGCTCTCAACCGACTATCCGATGGTATTTGCCGGGATGACGATCTCGGCGCTGCCGATGATCGTGTTCTTCTTCCTCGGGCAGAGGTTCTTCGTGCGTGGACTCGCCGAAGGTATTGGAAAGTGACGTACGTCGCAGTTGATTTCACATGAGTGCCGTCGACCTGGTGATTTTCGATTGCGACGGAGTTCTCGTCGACAGTGAGGTTGTGGCCGTCAGGGTCATGCAACGGATTCTGGCTGACGTGGGCTGGGTGATCTCCATCGATGAGATCGTTGAACGATTCGTCGGTGGATCAAAGGACAATTTCACCGCGCAGGTGTCGGAGTATCTCCAACGACCGCTTGCACCCGATTGGAGCGCACAGTACTCACCATGGTATGACGAGGCATTTCAACGCGACCTGCGCCCGGTGGCGGGCATCGAGAAAGCAATCGACGCATTGAATATTCCTTCGTGCGTGGCATCAAACAGCAGTCACAATCGAGTGCGAAGCTCCCTGTGCTTGACGGGTTTGCTGGACAGGTTTGAGGGGCGTATTTTCAGCGCACAAGACGTTGAACACGCGAAGCCGGCACCCGATATCTACTTGGCCGTCGCACGGCGGATGGACGTGGCACCTGACCGATGCGTTGTCGTGGAGGACAGCAAATTCGGTGTACAGGCTGCTCGAGCGGCCGGGATGTCTGTGCTCGGTTACGCCGGAGGGCTCACTCCCGCGGCATGGCTGGAAGGGGAAAGCACCACAATCTTCACCTCGATGGATGACCTGGTGGCGCTCATCGGGTGAGAATCCGCGGGAGACACACAGCCCGCCTCCCCCAGAACACACGAAAAGCAGACGACGGTTAGGCAGATTTCTCGCGGCGCTCCGGCTTGCGCGGCACGATCGTCGGCGCTGCATTGTTCAGCACCGACTGCTTTGTCACAATCACGCGATCGACATCATCGTTAGATGGCACCTCGAACATGATCGGCCCGAGCACTTCTTCCATGATGGCGCGAAGACCACGAGCACCACTTTGCCGCAGAACGGCGAGGTCAGCAATCGCCTCGAGGGCATCCAGTTCGAACTCGAGCTTCACACCGTCGATCTCGAACATCCGCTGATATTGGCGCATTAGCGCGTTCTTGGGAACGGTGAGGATTTCCATGAGCGCCACCTGGTCGAGCGGCGTGACGGTCGCAACAACGGGAAGCCTGCCAATGAACTCGGGGATGAGTCCGAACTTATGGAGGTCCTCTGGGAGCACCTCACTGAACAGGTTAGCCTCGTCACCCTTGATGTGCAGCGGCGCCCCGAACCCGATACCTTTCTTGCCCGCGCGGTGGGAGATGATCTCCTCGAGCCCGGCGAATGCCCCCGCGACGATGAACAGCACGTTCGTCGTGTCGATCTGGATGAACTCCTGATGCGGATGCTTGCGGCCACCCTGCGGCGGAACCGAGGCGACTGTGCCCTCGAGAATTTTGAGCAGCGCCTGCTGCACGCCCTCCCCCGACACGTCCCGAGTTATCGACGGGTTCTCCGCCTTGCGCGCGATCTTGTCGATCTCGTCAATGTAGATGATGCCCGTCTCCGCGCGCTTCACATCGTAATCGGCTGCCTGGATGAGCTTCAGGAGAATATTCTCCACGTCCTCACCGACATAGCCTGCCTCGGTGAGAGCGGTCGCGTCAGCCACGGCGAACGGCACATTCAGTCTGCGGGCGAGAGTCTGGGCGAGATACGTCTTGCCACATCCGGTCGGTCCGATGAGAAGGATGTTGGATTTGGCAATCTCGACATCATCACCCACCGATTCGGCGGGCATGATCGTCTTCTCGGCGCGCACCCTCTTGTAGTGGTTGTAGACAGCGACAGACAGGGCGCGCTTGGCCTGCTCCTGGCCGATGACGTACTCCTCAAGGAAGGCGTAGATCTCTTTCGGCTTCGGCAACTCAAACTCGCTTGCGGCTTCCTCGCCGGACTCCGCAAGTCGTTCTTCGATGATCTCGTTGCACAATTCGACGCACTCATCGCAGATGTAGACGCCCGGCCCTGCGATTAACTGCTGAACCTGCTTCTGGCTCTTTCCGCAGAACGAACACTTGAGCAGGTCGGCGCTCTCGCCAATGCGTGCCATGCTCGCCTCCTTTGGTGTCGGCCCAATCCCCTGGGCCGTATGCGCCGATTACCATGCAGGTACGAGCCTAACCCGGGACACAGACAGCCGCTGCAACGTGACGGTTTCGGGCTTCGGCGTGCCGCATAGAATGGAAGCGACGACTGCACCGAGAATCCAGAGGTGACGCAATGACACGGTGGGCGCGAGTTGCCCGAGGAACCGTCGCCGCAGTGGTTTCCCTCTTCATCGCCGCGTTCTCGCACTCTCTCGCGGGCGGCGCGCTTCCCGGGATCGCCGGCATCTCGCTGTTTCTGGTCTTCTCGGTGATGGTGTGCACCGCCCTTGCCGGTCGCCGGGTGCCGCGCCTCCGTCTTGGCATCTCGATCGTGGCGAGCCAGGCCATGTACCACTGGCTCTTCGGCTCCCTTGGGGCGACGGTCGTGTCGATCGGTGGAAGCGTCGGGCACGTCCATAATGCACCGATTGATTTTGGAGCGATTTCCACTCATGTGCACTCGGAAGGCGACATGCTCCTCGCGCACATCGCAGCGGCCATTGCCACTTTCGCCGTCCTCGCCTTTGGTGAGAGGAGCATCGCCGCGACGATTCAGGCCGCACGGAAGCTCATCCTCTCGCTGTTCCCTGAGTTCACGGATTCGCCTCTCGCGAACGTTCCCGGACGGCTCGTCCGCTCCGGGCTCCAGTACTCGCTACCACAACATCGGCGGGTGGATCATTCCGGGCTCCGTCACCGCGGACCTCCCGTCGCCATAGCAGCCTGACCACCTTCCTTTTCGCGCACCCGCGCATTCCTCGAACACCACAACTCGCCTGCCTTCCGGCACGGCCGAAAGGACTTTCATGAACCGCATTCCCGCCATCGTGACCGCCTCCGGCGCGGCACTTCTGTTGGCGCTTGCCGTACCGGCTCCCGCATCAGCACATGTCAATGTCAGCCCGAACACCGCGTCCGCGGGTTCCTACGCTCTCGTGAATATCACAGTGCCGAACGAATCTGCCACAGCAGTGACGAACAAGGTCGAACTCTCCCTGCCCACGGGCACGCCGTTTCTCAGCGTCAGCTATGTACCGGTGGCAGGCTGGACCACCGAGCTGATCCGCACGACGCTTCCCTCACCCGTGAAAGTCGGTGACAACACCATCACCGAGGCGGTGACGAAGGTTGTGTGGACGGCGAAGCCAGGACGTGAGATCAGCGCCGGCCAGCTACAGGTGTTCCCTCTTTCCCTCGGCCCGGTTCCCGACACCGGCTCAATTGTGATGCCCGCCGATCAGACGTACAGCGACGGAACAATCGTGTCCTGGTCGGAGACGACCAGCAGTGCCCAACATCCGGCACCCGTGCTGTATGTGGATGACGTTCCCGCCGGCGATCATCACGCCAGTGCAACCGATACTCGTGGTCACAGCGACACTGCCACCGCTGACTCCTCCGACACGCTCGCGCGCAGTCTTGGAATCGGCGGGCTCATCGTCGGCCTCATCGGCATCGTCGTCGCGGTGGCCGCACTACGCAGGAAAGCAACGGTCTAGCAGATGTCGATTCGGATGGGACGCCTCGGAGTGCTGCTCAGTGCGGCTGGGATCATCGCCATGGCAACGGTGGCTTCGCCTGCAGCGCCGGCGGTGGCACACAACTATTACCTGTCATCGACGCCGGGAATCAACGAGGTTCTCACCAAACTCCCGGATGCCTTCACGGTGACGACCAACGACAACCTCCTCGACCTGAACGGGACTGGTGGTGGCTTCTACATCGAGGTCATCGGCCCGGACGGGCTCTACTACGGGGATGGTTGCGTAACGGTGAATGGCCCGTCCGTATCGATGCCGGCAGCGCTCGGACCCGCGGGCGATTACACGCTCATGTGGCAAGTGGTGTCGACGGACGGCCACACGGTCTCGGACAAGTTCCGATTCACCTGGAAGCCGGCCCCGAATGCAGAAACCTCGACGGTGGGCTCGACCACAGTACCGAATTGCGGAGGTAAAGCGATCGGTACGACGCAGGAAGCTCCGAGCGCCACAGACAACTCCTCGACGGACATCCTGTGGATCGGCGGAGCGGTCGTGGCGATCGCTCTCGCGGTCGTGGCAACCCTGATGTTGATTCGTCCGCGAAAGAAGACGGATGCAGCAGAGTCAACGGACGAGGCAGCAGTTGACGGAACACCGCCAGGCGACACCGGGTTATCACACAACTGAGGCGTGACGCCGTCGGCGGAGTGCATGCTGCGCTCCGCCGACGGTCACGTTCAACTGGCGGTGATGGCCGCCGGAAGGTTCTTGCGGCTCGTCAGAACCTGGTCGATGAGACCGTACTCGAGCGCGTCGGCCGCACTCAGGATGTTGTCGCGGTCGATATCCTTGTTGACCTGTTCCGGGGTGCGGTTCGAGTGGCTGGAGATGGTCTGCTCGAGCCAGGTGCGCATCCGGAGGATCTCCTTGGCCTGGATTTCGATGTCCGACGCCTGGCCGTGACCGGAATCGCCCGTCGCCGGCTGGTGGATGAGGATGCGTGCGTTCGGCAGCGCGAGGCGCTTGCCCGGTGAACCGGCGGCGAGGAGCACCGCTGCGGCCGAGGCCGCCTGGCCGAGGCAGACGGTTTGGATCTGCGGACGGACGTACTGCATCGTGTCGTAAATGGCGGTCATCGCGGTGAACGAACCGCCGGGAGAGTTGATGTACATGACGATGTCGCGGTCGGGGTCCTGGCTCTCCAACACGAGAAGCTGTGCCATGACATCATCCGCCGAGGCGTCGTCGATCTGCACACCGAGGAACACAATGCGGTCCTCGAAGAGCTTGGCGTAAGGGTCCTGGCGCTTATAGCCGTAGGCGGTGCGCTCCTCAAAGCTGGGGAGGATGTAGCGGGACTCCGCGGTTGGTCGGACAATACCGCTCGGGTTCAAATTCGTGGATTCCATGTGAGGTGTCCCTACTTCTTTGCCGAGTAGTCGGAATTGCCCGTGTCGCCGGAGCTGCCCGGGTCATCCGTGCCGCCGCCGCCGATGACATCCGTGGCGAACTCGCGCAGGTGGTCGACGAACCCGTACTCGAGCGCTTCCTGCGCTGTGAACCAGTTGTCGCGGTCGCCATCAGCGATGATCTGCTCTACCGTCTTGCCGGTCTGTCCAGCCGTGAGTTCCGCCATCCTCTTCTTCATGTCGAGGATGAGCTTGGCTTGGGTCTGGATGTCCGCTGAGGTCCCGCCGAACCCGCCGGATGGCTGGTGCAGGAGCACGCGCGCGTTCGGTGTGATGTAGCGCTTGCCTCTTGTGCCGGAGGAGAGCAAGAACTGGCCCATCGAGGCCGCCATGCCGATCCCGACAGTCACGATGTCATTGGGTACGAATTTCATCGTGTCGTAGATCGCCATACCCGCCGTGATCGAACCACCAGGTGAGTTGATGTACAGGTAGATGTCGCGTTTGGAGTCCTCCGCCGCAAGGAGCAAAATCTTTGCGCAGATCTCGTTCGCGTTGTCGTCGCGTACTTCTGATCCGAGCCAGATGATGCGGTCTTGGAGAAGTTGGTCGAAGATACTGCTGACCAGTGCCGGTTGGGCCATGCTGTCGAGCTCCGTTTCCGTTGTCGCTGTGAATCGAATCTATCGGAGCGCAGCCGTGCTCATCGGAGTGTTCGCCGTAGGCAGATCATCGGTGCGCCTCGCTCGTCGTGCTCTGTGCCCGCTACCCGCGGGTGTTTTTGTCCTGCGCGGGTGTTGCAACCCCAGCGCGTGACAAAAATACCCGCGCATCCGGCGTGTGACGGTGTGGTCACGACTAGTGGTCGTGACCTTCGTGGTCGTGACCTTCGTGACCAGCATCCGCCTCGACGAAGTCCCCGCCGTCAGTGCTTACGGACGCGGTGAACGCGGTGAGATCGACGTCTTTGCCGTTCGAGTCGGTGACCTTCGCCTTCGAGAGCACTGCCGCAAGGGCCTTACCGCGAGCGACCTCGCCGATCATGCTGGGGATCTGTCCATTCTCATCCAGGACCTTGATGAACTCGCCCGGCTCCATTTGGTACTGGGCGGCACCCTGCATGAGGTACTGAGTGAGCTCGTCCTGGCTGACCTTGACCTCTTCGGCCTCGACGATGGCGTCGAGCAGGATCTGGCTGCGGAACGTCTTTTCGCTGGTTTCCGTGACTTCGGCGCGGTGTGCGTCGTCGTCAAGTCGCTGCTCGTTCTCAAGGTGACGGTGAACCTCATCCTCGACGAGCTGCGGCGGCACAGGGATCTCCACCGACTCGAGGAGCTTGTCGACGATCAGATCACGTGCCTGGGCGCCCTGGCCGAAGACCTTGGAGCGACCAATCTGCTCGCGGATGTCGATCTTCAACTCGTCGATCGTGTCGAACTGGCTGGCGATCTGGGCGAAGTCATCGTCAGCGGCGGGAAGTTCGCGCTCCTTGACGGCAGTGAGGTGGATGGCGATCTGGGCCGCTTCGCCCTCGTGGTCTCCACCCATCAACGGCGCCTCGAACGTGGTATCTTCGCCAGCGCTGAGCCCATCAAGGGCCTCGTCGATGCCGTCGATGAGTTCACCGCTGCCAACCTCGTAGGAGATTCCGCTGGCAGTATCGACCTCGTCGCCCGCGATGGTGGCCAGCAGGTCGATCTGCACGAAGTCGCCGGCTGCTGCGGGACGATCGACGGTGACAAGCGTTCCGAAACGGCTGAGAAGGCCTTGCAGCTCCTGATCGACTTCATCATCCGTCACCTCGACGGCGTCGACGGTGAGCTTCAGTCCGTCGAGCTTCGGGAGTGTGAAGTCGGGGCGCACGTCCACCTCGACGGCGACGACGAGGTCACCGCTAAAGTCCTTGAGGTTGGGAAGCTCAATGATGTCGGCACTCGGGCGACCGAGAGGGCGTACCTTCACCTCATCCGCTGCCTCGCGATAGAACCGGTCGAGGCCGTCACTCACTGCGTGATTCAGCACTTCTTCGCGACCTACGCGCTGGTCGATGATGGGTGCGGGCACCTTGCCCTTGCGGAAGCCGGGAATGTTGACCTGCTCGGCAATGTGCTTATAGGCGTGATCGACGCTGGGCTTGAGCTCCTCGGGGGTGACCGAAATAGTCAGCTTGACGCGGGTGGGGCTCAGGCGGTCGACGGTGGTCTTCACGGTTTCGATTTCTCCTGGTTGGTGATTCTTTGGTACTGGGTCTGGGATTTGTGTCGGGGCGACAGGAGTTGAACCTGCGACCTCCCGCTCCCAAAGCGGGCGCTCTACCAAGCTGAGCTACGCCCCGTAGGAAGGATGGTGGCCAGTGAACCGGATGACGCGTGCGCACACAGAAATTGGCCTCGGCAAGTCTAGCCGACATCCGGCGGAGGAACCGCAGCGTGGATGATGCCAGCACTCTTCATGGGTTAGGATTACAGCGCATTGTGTGCCCTGGGCCTGCAATTGCGGGGATGTAGCTTAGTGGTAAAGCCTCAGTCTTCCAAACTGATGATGCGAGTTCGATTCTCGTCATCCCCTCCACTTGTCGATAGTCATGGATCATCGGACCTTGATTTCGAACAATCCGCTTAACGCTGCGAAAGACAACCCCGCGCTCGTTTGATACCCGCTCTCCGGGCATAATACCGAGACACCCATCCGGGCACTGAGCTGTCATCCGGCGGGTGTCTGCAAAGAACTGCGGAAGATCGCTCAACGAGGGGCCGACAATCGGGCAGCTGGAGACCTTCTCGCTGAACACTAAGCCGCGATCGAATGGCTCCCGAAGCGCGTGCTTAGGTCATTTTGTGCGCGTATTCGCGGAGGAAGTCACTGGCCGCCTTGGGGTTGATCCCGCGCTGGCGCAGAGGCTGGTCGTCCCAGGTAGCCTCCTGAATGTCCTCGAGCAGTCCGGCACCCAGTGCGGACGCGAGGGCGTCGTTTCGGCGGGCGAGCAGGCGGATTGCAAGGCGGGCGACAGGGCGCGGCATCCGGTGCACTTTCATTCGGTGATGAGAGAGTTCCGCGGCGATCGAAATGGCTTCGTTCTTCGTGAGCGGCTCTGGGCCGCCAACCTCGATCAGTGCGGGAGGATCTGGCTCCCGGGCGACCGCCGAGAGGAGAGCGGCGACGTCCTCCGTGGCCACCCAGCGCCTCTTGGTGTCGCCTTTGCCGATGACTGTTGCCTTCCCGGCGGCCATGTCGAAGCGAGCCCTCGGGTCGAGTGCGACTTCCTGGAATGCGTCCGAGCGGACGATGACCGCCCGCATCGCGGAGCCAGTCAGGAGCCTCTCGATCGCCAGCTTGGCACGCTCCAAGGGCGTGCCGATAGCTGCGTCGGCACTGGGAAAAGACATGTAGATGAATCGTCGCACGCCCGCGGCCTCGGCC
>JBDTCD010000116.1:0-19641 GCA_039923755.1 Terrimesophilobacter sp.
TCGATCACGGCATCCGGCGCGGCACCGCTCGCGACCGTTTCCACGAACGGGTAGAGGTTCACCACGACGAGCTCGAAGGCGGAAATACCGAGGGCCGCGAGTTCGGCCTCGTGGCTCGCCATACGCAAGTCAGCGAGGATACCCGCGTGCACAGCAGGGTGCAACGTCTTGACCCTTCCATCGAGCGACTCCGGGAATCCGGTCACCTCGCTCACCTCGATGACCGGAAAACCGGCGTCCGCAATCTGCCTTGCGGTCGACCCGGTGGACACGATCTCGACCCCGGCGGCCGCCAGTGCTGTCGCCAGCTCGATGAGACCGGACTTGTCGCTCACCGACACGAGCGCCCTCCGAATCGGAATCACATCGCGGGAGGCGTGGACGGTCATGCGAGCTCCTTCAGGACACACTGTCCGGTGGCGATGTCGAGTACGGTCTGAACGAGCAGTCGCCGCTCCACAATCTTGATGCGGTCGTGCAATGATCTCTCCGTGTCGCCTGGAAGGATTGGCACGCGTTCTTGGGCGACGAGCGGGCCACTGTCAACTCCGTTGTCGACGATGATGATGCTCGCGCCCGACTGAGTCACTCCTGCCGCCAGCGCATCCCTGACACCGTGGGCGCCGGGAAACTCGGGCAGGTATGCCGGATGCGTGTTGATGAGCTTCGGGGAAAGCGCCGACACAACCTCCGGCGGCAGCAACCGCATGAAGCCACTCAGTATGACGAGATCCGGATTCCATTCTTCGATCTGCGCGAGAAGCTCCCGACCCCACGACTCCCGGTCAGGAAAGTTGGACCACACGACCGAGAACGTCGGAATGCCAAAGGTCTCTGCGTGCGCAATCCCGTCGGCGTCGCGATCTGCACCGACGGCCACGATGCGTGCGGGAAAATCGGCATCAGCGGTCGCCTCGAGCAAGGCGAGAAGGTTTGAGCCGCCCCCTGAGATGAGGACGACGACGGAAAGCATGATCACAGCTTATTTGCTGCGCGCGGGACGCCCGGCAAGAAGGCCGAGGATGGCGGGGAGCCCAATTTCCAGAACTGCCCAGAGGCCGACCTGGAGGGCATCCGGCCCAACACTGCCAAGTCGGCCGGGGCCGGCCGCACCGGCGGACATCCCGGCGAGGATGGCGAGGAGTACGCCACCAACTATGCCGATACCGAGGCCCGTGAGGACGAGCATGGTCGCGGGTGAACGTTCGCCCGTTGCCCGCAATACAGCTGGCCGGACGAGGACGCCAACGAGGAACCCCGCCACAACCGGCACGAGAAGGCCGAGGAACCCCAACGCAAGGTCACCCACAGGCAGAGCACCGAAAATGGGGATCGCGGGAAGGGGCCCAAGGCTCGTCCCGAGCGGCCCGACAGACGACCCGGCACCGATCGCGAAACCAGGCCCGATCAGCCACGCGGCCGCCCACACCACGAGGTTGGGGAGAAACGCGAGCTCGCCGAGGGTCACGGCGATTCCACCGAGCACCCCGGAATGGACGCTCTCGTACAACGCGATCACTCGGCTGTAGTTGAGGAGGATCATCACCGCGAGCAGGATCCCGGAGACCGTCATCACCGCGGCCACGGCGGCCATTCCGCCCCGCAGCGACTGGGTCACCACTGCACGCCTGTGTTCCGGTCGGGAATCCCACCAGTCGCGCAGCGGGTTGCTCGTGCGGTTCCGCCCCGGCATTCGATCAAGGCGACGGGTCGCGATGCCAATACCGATGATGAGGCCAGCCGTAAAAACAAGGGTGGGGAAAAGTGCGCCCTGCCAGAGCGATGGTCTGGCGAACCGGTGCACAGCGCTCACCGTTGCCCCCGCCGAGAGTGCAGCGAAGACGAGGAGCGCAACGATCGTGCCCAGCCGAACATAGGGGGTCTCGGCGATGCGGCGGCCAGTCCTTACAGCAAGGAGCGCAGTGAGCAGCGCGACACCCAGTGCCGCAATGGAGAAGACGAAGGGGGCACCCGCCCCCGGAAAACCGACGACGCTCGCGGTCACCGGGTCGAGCGTGAGTGTGACGTCGGCGCCGTGACCGACCAGCCAGACGTCGACGGACGCGCGCCAGAAAACTGTCCAGTCGATCTGCAGTCCGTACTGGAACGCCCACAGGAACGTGAGGGGCACAAGTGGAATCCCAATGCCGATGCCCACGACGAGCAGCGCCTCCAGCGCGGCGAACAGGGCGGTGATCGGACGGTTCATACCCGTCGGAGCCTACCGCCGCATCCGCCCAGCGCCGCTCCGCCACTCTCTAGGAGTGCCACACTGCGCTCACGCGCTCGTCACCCCGGTGAGACGTCCCAAAGTTCCCTTCCCGCACGTTGTGACGGGCACTTTGGGACGTCTCACGAGGAGTTCGGTGGGCTGGACAGTGTGAGTGGAGCGTACTCGACCGCGAGCGGTAGAGAAATTTAGAGGGCGGCGAGGATCTCGCGCATGAGCTCGGCGGCTTCGGACGGCGTCTTACCGACCTTCACGCCGGCCGCCTCGAGGGCTTCCTTCTTCGCCTGCGCCGTGCCAGCAGAGCCCGAGACGATCGCGCCAGCGTGCCCCATCGTCTTGCCTTCTGGCGCGGTGAACCCCGCGACGTAACCGACGACCGGCTTCGTCACGTGCGCCTTTATGAAGTCAGCCGCGCGCTCTTCGGCGTCGCCCCCGATCTCACCGATCATGACGATCGCCTTGGTCTCCGGGTCGGCCTCGAACGCGGCGAGCGCGTCAATGTGGGTGGTGCCGATGATCGGGTCCCCGCCGATGCCGATCGCGCTGGAGAACCCAAGATCCCGCAACTCGTACATCATTTGGTATGTGAGCGTCCCCGACTTGGAGACGAGCCCGATCGGACCCTTGTGGGTAATGTTTGCCGGCGTGATTCCGACGAGCGCTTCGTCCGGTGTGATGATCCCCGGGCAGTTCGGACCGATGATGCGAGTCGCGCCGCCCTTCGACTTCGCGTGCGCCCAGGCTTCGGCGGTGTCCTGCACGGGAATGCCCTCGGTGATGACGACGAGAAGAGGGATGCCTGCATCGATCGCCTCAATCATGGCGTCCTTCGCGTGCGCCGGCGGGACGAAGATGATGGAAACATCCGCGCCCGTCTGCTGCATCGCTTCAGTGACGGTTCCGAACACTGGCAGCTCAACAGTGCCGCCCGTGACCGTGCCGTGCGTCACGGTCGTTCCTGCCTTGCGTGCGTTCACGCCGCCGACCACCTGCGTGCCCGCCTTGAGCATGAGAGCCGTGTGCTTCGTGCCTTCGCCGCCCGTGATGCCCTGGACGATGACCTTTGAGTCCTTGTTGAGGAAGATTGACATTTTCTAATCCCTTGTTCTTGGCTAGTGGCCCGATGGCCGAGACGGCCACGGGCGCGGACGGCGACGACGGCCAGAAACGGCCGTCTCAGCTCGCCAGGCGAGCTGCGGCATCCGCGCCTTCATCCATGGTTGCGGCAAGCGTCACGAGCGGATGCGCCGCTTCGTTCAGGATGCGCCGCCCCTCCTCGACATTGTTGCCGTCGAGTCGCACGACAAGCGGTTTGTTCGCACTGTCGCCGAGCGATGCGAGGGCGCCCACAATTCCATTGGCAACAGCGTCGCATGCGGTGATCCCGCCGAACACGTTCACAAACACGCTCTTCACTTGCGCGTCACCGAGAATCACGTCAAGCCCGGCGGCCATGACCTCTGCGGATGCCCCACCGCCGATATCGAGGAAGTTGGCGGGCTTCACTCCACCATATTTTTCGCCCGCGTAGGCGACGACATCCAGCGTGCTCATGACGAGTCCGGCACCGTTACCGATCACGCCGACCGATCCGTCGAGCTTCACGTAGTTGAGGCCTGCGGCCTTCGCCTTGGCTTCGAGCGGGTCGGCGGATGCCGCATCCTCGAGCGCAGCATGGTTCGGGTGTCGGAAGTCGGCGTTTTCGTCGATCGTGACCTTGCCGTCAAGGGCGATGATGTCGCCATCAGCGGTGAGGACCAGCGGGTTCACCTCGACGAGCGTCGCATCCTCACCCTTGTAAACGTCGTACAGTTTTGCGAATACCGGGGCCACCTTGGCAATGAGCTCCTCGGGGAAGTGGCCAGCGCGAGCGATCTCCGCAGCCGTCGCCTCGTCGATACCCTTCGCCGGGTCGACCTCGACGCGCGCGAGAGCCTCTGGGCGTTCAACCGCCAGAATCTCGATTTCCACACCGCCCTCCACGCTGCACAGCGAGAGGTAGGAACGGTTCGCGCGGTCGAGGAGCACGGAGAAGTAAAATTCGCGTTCGATACGCGCCCCGGCCGCCACCATCACGCGACGGACGATGTGACCTTTGATGTCCAGACCGAGGATCTGTTCCGCCGCGGCGAATGCCTCATCCGGGTTGTGCACAACCTTGACGCCGCCCGCCTTTCCACGGCCACCAACCTTGACCTGTGCCTTGACGACGACGGTCCCACCGAGTTTCTCAGCAGCGGCACGAGCCTCCTCAGGGGTGTCGGCAATGATGCCGGCAAGTACGGGTACTCCATAAGATTCGAAGAGATCCCGGGCCTGGTACTCGAAAAGATCCACGCTGTCTGTCCAATCCGCGTTGGTGTGGAAAACGGTGGTATCTCGATGACGAGATAGTTCGACATCGAGATACTTTTGCCACAGAAAACTCTACTCGTTCACGCTGCCCAAGTTTTTCAGGCGGAGGGAGGCACGAGCCCTCTGTCGTGACTATGAAGTTCGCGTGCCAGCGCTTCATGACCCGAACGACTGCGGGTTCCACCCCTGCAGGCAACAATGGGTTCCATGACGGTACGGCTTGCGGATGTGTCAGGTGAAGCGGTTCTCCTCGCTGGCGCTGGCCGTGCCATCCTTCTGCAGATCGCTCATCCGGCCGTCGGCCGGGGAGTCGCCCGACACAGCGACTTCTCCTCCGACCCGCTGCGCAGACTCCGAAACACCCTGACCTACGTCTATGTCGTCGTCTATGGAACGCCGGAGGAAGTCGCGCGCATCGCCCGTGCAGTGAACGCGACGCATGTGCAGGTACGCGGCGATCAATACGATGCCTCCGACCCCGATCTCCAATTGTGGGTGGCGGCGACTCTCTACCAGACCGCCATCGAGGTCTACGAACGCGTGGTCGGCCCGCTTCCCCCGGAGGACGTCGAGCAGCTGTACCGCGACTACGCGGTGCTCGGCACCACTCTGACCATGTCGCCCGGGCTGTGGCCAAAGGATACGGAAGCGTTTCGCAAATACTGGTTATCTACGCTGGCGACGCTGAGGGTCGATGATGAGGTTCTCGCGGTTTCGAGAGCGCTGCTGCATCCGACCGGCGGGCCGTGGTGGATTCGCAGGATGATGCCCCTGGTCCGTCTCATCACGGCGGGCCTTCTGGACGAGAGTTTGCGCACCACTTTCGAGCTCCCCTGGGATGCGCGACGACAGCGCCGTTTCGACCGCACGATGCGGATGATGGCACGCACCAACCGCATACTCCCTGCACGGTTGCGGCACTGGCCGCGCGAACACTACCTCGCGAGGTTTCGTCGCGCCTGACACGAACCCCACGCACGGCCAGATCAGCCTGATGGCACGGTCCAGTCGAGACTTGCACTGGTCACCCGAGTGGCCCCCATTCAGCCGACAGCGGCGAAACGCACGGTTCCGCTGGCGACGTCCGCCGTGACGAGCCTCGCGGTGATGACCGCACCGGCGATAAGTTTTCCGTCACAGGCTGCGGTGACCGCCGGGTCTACAAGCTGGATCTGGCCGGTTCCGTTGGTGACAGCGATGACCGTCGCGGTGAACTCGTCCCCGATCCGGGTGCTCAGAACAGCGGCTTCCACTGCGCTCACGGCGGCGTGGTCGAGTCGACCAGCCAGGGCATCCGATGCCGCCATGATCGGCGGGAGGTCTGGCAAGGCCTCGCGCGCCCACGCCGGAACCTCGCGCCCGTTCGCAAGCGCCTCACAGACGACCAGCACGAATCGGTCCACGAGGCGGCGGAGCGGTGCGGTGGCGTGCGCGTAAGACGCGCCCACCGCGGACTGGACGGAGTTCTCGGGAACTGCGCCGTCAAAGGCGGTGTATCCCGCACCGCGGAAGAGTGAAGCAGCCGCATGCATGATCGCGAGTTGTTTCGGGTCGCCCGGGTCTAACGCACGCAAGTACTCGCCGTATTCGACGCCTTCGGCCCACCCAGTCCCGAGCGCTGCAGCGCGCCGCCGGAACCAGATGATCGACTCGTCGCTCGGCGCCGGCATGGTGCGGAGGATACCCACCTTGCCCTCCAGCATGATCCTGGCCGCCGCCATTCCGGTAAGTAAGGAGATTTGCGCATTCCAGTCCTCTGCGGGAAGCGGTTGGCGACGCACGAGTTCGTAGCGACCGCCAACTTCGTGAACTTCCTGCTCCGGCCGCCCGAGGCTCGCACCTCCGCGATCTCGCTCCCGAATGATGAGTGCCATCCCGATTTCCTTGAGGAGCGCGACCAGGTCCGATGCCGTCCCCGCGTCAATCGTGGATTGCACCGTCGGATAGTCGAAGCGTTCGGTGCTGCGAACGCGAGCGAGTTCGAGGGTGGTGGAGGTGACGTGGGCGTCGTGGTCGAGCTCGAAGGTCCAGACGAAGGCGCCGCGAATCTCCCCGGGCAGCAACGAGGCCGCGTGCTCGCTGATGACGGTCGGATGCAGCGGAATCCGGCCATCCGGCGGGTATAGGGTTTGGCCCCGCTTGCGCGCCTCCGTGTCCACCGCGCCACCCGGCGTCACGAATTCTGGCACATTCGCGATCGCGTAGCGCACCCGGTACCCATCGCCGTTACGTTCCAGGTGCATCGCCTGGTCGAGGTCGAGAGACTCCGCGGGGTCGATCGTGAAGAAAGGCACATCCAGCAGGTCCGCGACAGGAAGCACGACGGTTCCGACCGCCGCCGCCGCCTCGGTCTCAACCTCGGCGGGAAACTCCGCGGTGACCCCGAGCTGCTCGCGAAGCGCGGAAAGGGCTGCGGCCAGCACGCCGTCGGCACCGCCGAGCCGCACAGTGGTGAGTGGCATCAGATTCTTTCTCTTGGCACCCTCGCCACGAGCGAGCGAGCGTCGGATGGGTTCGGGAAGCTCATTCGAGCTTCTCGATGGGACTGATCTTAATGAGAAGACGCTTACGACCCGCCGTCTCGAACTGAACCTCCGCGACCGACTTTGGCCCGGAACCCGTTACTGCGGTGACCTTCCCGTCACCAAAGTCAACGTGCCGGATGCGGTCCCCGGCTGCGAGTGTAAGGTCGCCGTTGTCGCGCACGGTGCTCGTGACACGGTTCGTCCACTCCGTCTTGGGGCGTTCTGCCGCACGCTGCGCCATCCGTGCCCTCGCCGTCGCGCCAGGACCGGCAGACTCGATCGCGTATCCGCTGGGCCCTCCAATCGAACTGCCCGCCACCGACGTCTCCGCACCGAACCCACCACGACGTGCGTTCAGTGCACGTGGTTCCGTACCGCCGCGCGAGTTGGCCATGCCGGGGGACTGTCTCCAGTCGATGAGCTCCGGGGGAATCTCCTGGAGGTACCTACTCGGCATCGCAACATTGACATCACCGAACTGTGCGCGTGTCATCGCGAGCGAAATGTAGAGGCGCCGCCGGGCACGCGTGATGCCCACATAAAAGAGCCGGCGTTCTTCGGACGGGCCGCCGGGCTCCCCCGCCGACATCTGGTGCGGGAGCAGGCCTTCCTCCACACCGGTAAGGAAAACTGCCTCGAACTCGAGACCCTTGGCCGTATGCAGAGTCATGAGCGAGACTGTTCCGCTCGAGTCGTCCAGCTCATCCGCCGCCGCGACAAGCGACACCTCAGTGAGGAAGTCGAGGAGGGTGCCGGTCGGGTTGTTCTTGCGGAACTCCCGCGTCACCGCGATGAGTTCTTCCACGTTCTCGGCACGGGCCTCATCCTGCGGGTTGCGGCTCGCGCGGAGAGCGTCAAGAAATCCGGTGCGTGACAGGAGCGCCGTGAGCGTGTCGGCGGGAGCCGCGGTGTCAGCTGCCGCACCCACCTCGTCCAGGATCGTTGCCAGTCCTTCGATCGCCCCCGACACTTTCGGTCCGAGCCCAAGCTGGCCTGATTCGCGGAGTGCTTCCCGCAGGGTGCGGCCGTCCTTGTCAGCGTGGTTCTGCAGCGCCGCTTCCGTCGCCGGACCGATTCCGCGCTTGGGCACGTTCATGATGCGGCGAAGGGCGAGGGGGTCTGCGGGGTTCGCGACGGCGATGAGGTACGCCATCGCATCCTTGATCTCGGCCCGCTCGTAGAACTTGGTTCCGCCGATCACGCGGTACGGGAGCGCTGAGCGGATGAACACGTCCTCCAACGCGCGCGTCTGCGCATTCGTGCGATAGAACACGGCAATATCCCGGTAGTCGATACCGGCTGTGCGAAGTTCGGCCACCTCGTCCGCGATGAACTGCGCCTCGTCATGTTGGCTGTAGCCGGTGAACCCGACGATCTTCTCTCCGTCACCGATGGTCGTGAAGAGCTTCTTGTCCTTGCGGTCGAAGTTGTGGGCGATCACCGAGTTTGCCGCACTGAGAATGTTCTGCGTTGATCGATAATTCTGCTCGAGAAGGATAACTTTAGAGCGAGGAAAGTCGCGCTCGAACTCCACAATGTTGCGGATGTCCGCCCCGCGGAACGCATAAATCGACTGGTCGGAGTCACCCACGACGGTTAAGGATGCCGGGTCAAGCGGACGATCGTATTCCTTTAGAGGCATACCATCGAATCCGACCGCACCCTTGAGGTCGTCGGGCTTCGGAGGGTGCGTTAGTTCTCGGATGAGTGAGTACTGGGCGTGGTTGGTGTCCTGATACTCGTCTACCAGAATGTGCCGGAACCGCCTCTGGTACAACGCTGCGACCCGGGGAAATGCCCGGAACAGGTAGACCGTCTGCGCGATGAGGTCGTCGAAGTCGAAGGCGTTGGCGCGGCTGAGCTGGCTCGAATACCGGCGAAACATCTCCACAAAGACGGCTTCGGCAGGGTCGGCAAAGTTGGCGTCCCGCGAATAGCTTTCCACATCCTGGAGCTCGTTCTTCGCTTTCGAGATGCGGCCGGCTACTTTGCTCACGGTGAAGCCGAAAGTGTCGGCATCGAGGTCCTTGATGATGCGTTTAATGAGGGCGCGGGAGTCAGCGGAATCGTAAATGGTGAAGCTCTTCGTGTATCCGAACGTCTCTGCCTCGCGGCGCAGAATGCGCACGCACGCGGAGTGGAACGTGGAAATCCACATGCCTTCGGCGGCCTTGCCGATCAGGGACTCTACTCTCTCGCGCATCTCCGCAGCAGCCTTGTTCGTAAACGTAATCGCGAGGATCTGGCTCGGCCAGGCATCCTGTGTCTCAATGAGGTGCGCGATACGCCTGGTGAGCACGCTCGTCTTGCCCGATCCCGCGCCGGCCACAATGAGTAGGGCCTCGCCACGGTAGACGACAGCCTCGCGTTGCTGCGGGTTGAGCCCCTCAAGGAGCCGCGACTCGATGTCGGGTGAAGGCAACTCGGGGATGAAGGTCATGGCCAGTCAATTGTAGGCGCGGTCGCCGACGCGCCAGCAGTCGCTGTCCCGCCGCGCTGTCCCACCGCGCTGCCTCGCCGCGCTGTCCCGCCGTCCGGCCACCCTGCATCCGCCTCGGCGCACCTCGCCCCGCCCGGCGCAACTCCCAAATGAAGGCATTCGGCGGATTTGGCCCCGTCACGCCCATGATTTACGGAGGCCGCAGTCTACTTCTCCTTCATTTGGGCGAAGCAAACCGGTTCTCCACAGGATTCGTATGACGGACTCACGCGATCACCAGCCTCGGGCACGCTACTCGGATGTACTCATTAACCGAGATCATTCGCAGCTACGGCGGCCTCGCCGCGACCTATGAATTGCACGCGGCCGGTGCCAGCAAGCACTCACTGACCTACGCTGTGAATCACGACATCATCGTCCGAGTTCGCCAGGGCTGGTACTGCACCCCGGATCTCCACCCCCTGCTTCAGCAGGGCATCAGGGTCGGTGGACGGCTCGGCTGCGTGTCCGGCGCTACACTCCACGGCATGTGGTCGCCACCGCGTGAACGTCTCCATGTCTCACTCGACCACAACGATTGCAGGCTCCGGATGCCAAACGACAAGAGGCGCCGCCTCCCGAAATCCGACCCGGGCGTGACGACCCATTGGAACACGCAACCGCGATCAGGGTCGCGCGTGATACTCGATCCCATTTCCTGCCTCGCGGAGGTCGTTCGCTGCCAGCCGATCGAGTTCGCCGTAGCGATCGCAGATACGGCGCTTCGCCCATCACACCGCCTTGGGTATCCACTCATTTCGCGACTTCAGTGGCAAGCGCTCATCGATTCGATTCCCGGGAGAACTCGACTTCTTGAGCTGGCAGATGGGGTCTGCGAGAGCGGGACAGAATCTATAGCTTGGGTGCGATTCACTCTGCTCCGCATCCCCTTACAGCGGCAGGTCTGGATCGACGGAAAGCGGGTCGATTTCGTAGTTGGTCGCAGGTTGGTCATCGAAGTGGATGGTGCCGAGTACCACATCGACCCACCACGATTTGAGGCTGATCGGCAACGCGATGCTGCATTGTGCGCAATCAACTACCTTGTTCTCCGGTTCAGCTATAACCAGGTGATCTACCGATGGCACGAAGTTGAAGCTGCCGTTCTCGCGGCGGTCATGCGCGGCGACCACCTCTAGCCCGACTCCCCATGAACTCAAATCCCGCGTTTGAAGCCCAAATGAAGGCAATCGTCTGGGACGACCACGCCACTTCAGTCAACTTCCCCGCTGGAAGTGCGGAATGCCTTCATTTGGGATGACCACGACGAGGGCGGGGCGAAGCGGGCGGGGCGGACGAAGCAAACCAGGCGATTAGAGCGCCGTGCGTGCCTCGATAGCGAGGTCGGGTTGGTCCGCAAAAACACCGTCCACACCGGTACGCATGAGCAGCTGAAACTCAGTGAGCCAGTCACCGTAATCACGTGCCTTCCCACGACGCCGAAAGTTCTTCTCGAGGAAGTTGTTCTCAGCCCGCAACGTCCAGCAGAACACCCCCAACCCGGCAGCATGCGCACGCTTCACAATGTCAGTTGTCCCCGTGACGTTCCCGTCCTTGTCCAGCATCAGCAAAATCCGCTTGTCGACGCTGATGCCGTGGAGCCCTGATGCCGCAAGTGTGGCCAGTCCATCATCCGAAAGATATGCAGAGAACGGCTTCGCCTTCGCCCCGTGTACCGCCACCTCGTCGGCTGGTGCGCCGGCAGACTCGATGAGGAAAACGAACTTCGCCTGAACGCCACGTTCGCGGATGTGATTCAATACCGTCGTCTCGAAACACTCGACGGTGAGTCGAGGGTCATTGCTCCATCCGGCGGCACTCAGCTCGTCGGCGAACAGTTCGTCCAGCGGAAGCCCGATCGATTCGAAATAGCTCGCATGCTTGATCTCTGCGACCATCCCCACGCCGCTGCGGTCATCGAGCAGGTCGAGCAGGTCTGTGAGCCGCAGGATACCCTCCTCGCCATCGAACGCCCGACTCCTGAGTTTGGGCAGCCGTTCGCGCACACGCAACGTCTTGAGTTCCAGCCAGGTGAAGTCTTCGGTGAACCAGCCGGTGAGCGTCTGCCCGTCGATGACCTTCGTAGTGCGTCGGTCTGCGAACTCTGAATGAGCCGCAACATCGGTGGTGCCGGAGATTTCATTCTCGTGGCGAAGCACGAGCACACCGTCTTTCGTGGCCACAATGTCGGGTTCCACAGCGTCAGCCCCGAAGTCTAGCGCGAGGTCATAGGCGGCCCGGCTGTGCTCAGGGCGATATCCACTCGCACCACGATGCGCAATGACGAGAGGTCGGGCGCCCGTGGTGTTTTTCACACTGCAACGGTACGCGATGCCGTCTGTTGATAATCTGCTCATCATGGACCGTTGCGAGAGTTGTGAACGCGAGCTCGCCTCGGAGTGGAAGTTCTGCATTTACTGCGGTCGGCCGGTGGGACAGGAGACTGAACAAGAGGACAGTCAGAAGGCCGATCACAAGCGTGTGCCGATCCCCGCCGCAATCCGCCCCGACATCGACGTGCCACCTCGACGCAAGTACGACTCACCATTCTGGGTAGGCGTCGGAATGGGCGTTCTCGGTCTTGCGCTCATCATCTACGCGGCGGTGCAGATCTACGGGTCGTATGCCTGAACTCCGAACGACATGGCGCGAGCCGGCCCGCGCACTGCCGTTGCGCTGGGGCAACTACGGCCTTCGGCTGCTCGCCGGGATCGCCCTGATCTTTATCGGCGGCGCGCTCATCCAGTTCACCTCGGCCTATTCGCTCGTGGTGCTGCCCGTCGGTCTGTTCGCCCACGTCGTCGGCTGGTGCATTATTCCGGGTATCGGATGGCGCAGAGTGCTCGGCGCGGCAGTAAGCGCCGTGACCATGATCCTTCTGCTGAACGGCGCCCCGGGTACGGTCTTCCTCGTGCTTCCTTTCGCCTGCTGGCTACTGATCCGGCAACGGCCGCTTCTCAGTTTCAGCACACTGGTTGTCCCGCTGATCGCCTCCTACCTTCTCGCGCAGGTGTTCCCGGATTACGGCTGGGGAGTGATTGTGCTCTCTCTCGCCGGTGCGGTACTCGTCGGGGCCGCCTGGCTCGCGCGTTCGCTTGCCGCGATGTCAGGAAAATCCTCAGCCATTGCACGGTAGGTTGGCCTGAATAACAATTTCCCCGAAAGCAGAGGAACCCATGGCGTCATCGAACCCGGCATTCAGCAACTCGCCCGCCTTCACCGCGAACGCGACTAAGGCCGCCCAATTGGCGCGCCCCGCCTCTCCAGCCACGCAGGACATGACCGCGGCACAACTGACTGAGTTGTATTCCCAGCCGTCCGCGACATCCGCCGATACGGACCGCATGGGCTATGAAGACACGATCGTCAAGATCGTCATCAGCTTCGCCATCCTGCTCGGAGGTGCGGTTGTCGGTTGGGTCATGCCCGCGCTGTTCCTTCCCGCGATGATCGTCGGTTTCGTTCTCGCGCTCGTCAACATTTTCAAGAAGAAGCCGTCTCCGGCTTTGATCCTTACCTACGCCGCGGTCGAAGGTGTCTTCGTCGGCGGTATTTCGAGCTTCTTCGAAACCCTCTACCCTGGCATCGCGGTTCAAGCCGTGATGGGCACGTTCGCGGTCGTTGGCGTCACCCTCGCGCTCTTCGCGAGCGGCAAGGTGCGCGCATCAAAGCGGGCAACCAAGGTGTTCATGATCGCCATGGTCGGCTACGTGGTTTTCTCGCTGCTCAATCTGATCCTGATGTGGACGGGCGCCAACACCCAACCGTTCGGCATGCGCAGCTTCGAGATCTTCGGCATCCCGCTCGGCGTGATCATCGGAGTACTCGTCATCCTGATGGCGGCCTACTCGCTCGTGCTCGACTTCGACAGCATCAAGACGGGCGTCGAGCGGGGCGCACCACGCATTTACGGATGGACGGCCGCGTTCGGCATCATGGTCACGGTCGTCTGGTTGTACCTGGAGATCCTGCGCCTGTTGGCTATCCTGCGCAACTGATTGGTTACTGCGACGACGAGAATGATTCGCCGTTCCACGAGGCAGCAAAGCCGCGTTCACTGAGAGCGAGCCCGGATGTCTCAAACTCTTTGATCGTTTTGCACACGCTCTGGCTGGACATGTCCTCAGCGGTGGCCATGCAGAAACCTTTCGCGCCCTGCTTCATGACCCACAAGTAGTGGTTTCCCTCAAGGTTGACGAGCCTGACATCGGCCTGGGTGACGCCCAGCGAGGTGAGCATCCCCTCGTCCGGGAACGCATCACCCGCGGTCGCCGGTGCAGCAAACCAGCCATTGGCGGCATCAACGTTGCCTGGTCCGGGTGCGGGCACAAAGGGTACGGAGTTGTTGCTGGCTGAGGGGCCAGGGGGGTTCAGCGTCACCTCGAGGCCATACCAATCCGCCTTGCGGCCATCCATCCCCAGATGGGCGCCGCCTGCAGCGAAACGGTCTCGGTCGAAACAACTTGCGGCGCTATTGGTCTTCGCCGCGTCGGTAATGAGAAGACATAGCTGACCGGTCTTCCGGCCGACCCACACGTGGAATCCGTCACCACCATCAAGCGCTACTCGCACGTCACCAGCCGAGATTCCGTTCGAGGCCAGAATGTCCGGAAACGGAAACGTGGATGAGATCGAGGCGGGAGAGTTGAACCAAGTGTCAGCGGCCTCAAGATCTCCCGCGATGCGACCTCCTGGTGGTGTAGATAGCGGATCTGGAACACCGGGTATTCCGAGGCGAGCGAATTGGCCGGTGACACCCAAAGTGCCAACCACCCCGAGAATCAGCGCCCCGACAACGATGGGGATCAGCCAGCCGACTCGAACGCTCCGCCGCCACAGTGACTCGTTCGCGAAGATGTCGTCGCGGTCGGTCGAGTCGCGGTCGGTCGAGTCATGGTCCGTCGAGTCATCGTCCGCCGACGGGCTCCCTGCCGGTTCTGATGCACTAACCGCGGCCTCGGGGTGGAGCGCCGAATCCGTCTCAGACACCCTGTCACTCAATCGAGTCGCAGGTGACGCCTCTTCACGAAGTTGACGCAGCGCAGTTTCGGCCGCCGCACGTTCCGCCGGCGTCGCATCGCGGCCGTAGGCGATCCGTCTCAGACGCTCGGTGTCGGCGTCAGTCATTCCCACTCGATGGTGCCCGGCGGTTTGGAAGTCACATCAAGCACAACGCGGTTCACTCCCGCCACCTCATTGGTGATCCGGTTCGAGATGCGGGCCAACACGTCGTAAGGCAACCGCGACCAGTCGGCGGTCATGGCATCCTCTGAAGACACCGGACGCAGCACGATCGGGTGCCCGTACGTGCGCCCGTCACCCTGCACGCCAACCGACCGCACATCGGCGAGCAACACAACAGGGCACTGCCAGATTTCGGCGTCCAGGCCCGCAGCGGTCAACTCTGCGCGGGCTATTGCATCCGCCTGCCGCAGGAGCGCGAGACGCTCGCGTGTGACCTCTCCGACAATGCGGATGCCGAGCCCCGGCCCGGGGAACGGCTGGCGCCCGACGATGCCCTCCGGCAGTCCCAACTCGCGCCCGATAGCCCGCACCTCGTCCTTGAACAGGGTGCGCAAAGGCTCCACGAGCTCGAACTGGAGGTCCTCTGGCAGGCCGCCGACGTTGTGGTGGCTCTTGATGTTCGCGGTGCCGGTACCGCCTCCCGACTCGACGACATCCGGGTAGAGGGTCCCCTGCACGAGAAAGCGGATCGACTCGCCATCGGCCTTAGCATCCAGCACGAGAGCCTCAGCAGCGTTCTCGAAGCACCGAATGAACTCGCGCCCGATGATCTTGCGCTTGGTCTCAGGGTCGCCGACGCCGGCAAGGGCATCAAGGAACTGGTCGGCGGCGTCCACGGTGACAAGGCGCACGCCGGTGGATGCCACGAAGTCCTCCTCGACTTGGCGGCGTTCATCCTGCCGCAACAGGCCGTGGTCGACGAAGATGCAGGTGAGCTGGTCGCCGACGGCCTCGTGGACGATGGCTGCCGCGACGGCGGAGTCGACGCCGCCGGAAAGCCCGCAGATGACGCGTGAGGCGCCCACCTGTTCCCGAATGCGCGCGACCTGCTCGGCAATGACGCTGCCGCTCGTCCAATCCGCGGGAATGCCCGCCGCATCGTGCAAGAAGTTTTCGAGAACCCGCTGCCCGAACTCGGTGTGCTTGACCTCCGGATGCCACTGAACGCCGTACAGCCGCCGTGCGTCGTTCGCGAACGCCGCGACAGGGGTTGATGCGCTGGAAGCAAGAACAGCGAATCCGGCTGGTGCTTCCGAGACGGAGTCTCCGTGGCTCATCCATGCGGTCTGCGCGGCAGGCTGACCTGCAAGGAGCGGGCCGTACTCACCCGTGAGGGTCACCTCCGTCGCCCCGTATTCGCTGCGTCCGGTGTGAGCAACGGTGCCGCCCAGCTGTTTGGCCATGATCTGGAATCCGTAACAGATTCCGAGCACTGGAACGCCGAGTTCGAGAATGCCGGGGTCGAGGTCGGGTGAGCCCGCCTCATAGACGCTGGAGGGGCCACCGCTGAGGATGACCGCGGCAGGCTGGCGTTCGGCGATTTCCGCCGCCGTGATGGTGTGAGGCACGATCTCGGAGTAAACGTGGGCTTCGCGCACACGGCGGGCGATGAGTTGCGCGTACTGGGCGCCGAAGTCAACGACGAGAACCGGGCCGTGTTCGCTCACGCAGGTACCTCCAGTGCGGCGAGCTGCGTATTGACGCGTTTCGGTACGGTGCGCTCGTAGAAGAACGACAGGAGCGGAACGACGCCGCCAAGTGCAATGAGCAGGAACCGCGCGAAGGTCCAGCCCATGAGGCGCCACAGCACGAAATCGCATCCGAGATAAATGACGTAGAGCCAGCCGTGAATGATGAGGATGATGGTGGAGAGGTTGATGGCTGTGATCGCGTCTTTCGGCGTGAGCGCGAGGAACCCGTAGGGGCCGCCGAGTTCAATGTCAACACCGAACCCGTAACGGAGCACCATCATGCCGCAGAGCAGCAGCAGGAAGGATCCGGTGACGATCGCCGACACCTTGTACACGGAGAGGGTTTTACGGATGCGGGGGACGTCGGCCGGTCGGGGCAGCAAGGGCATGCCTCTAGTTTAGGACCGGTGCTCGCGCTCCCAGACGTCCCTCACGAGCCGCCACCACAGGAAGATGGCGAAGCCGGCGAAGATCACCCATTCGGCGGCGTAGAAGAGGTTCAGCCAGTTCAGTTCGACATCGGTGATGGGCTTAGGCGCATCGATCTTCACCAGCCCGGCAATCGGGGTGGCAGACACGATGTAGCCGTTATATACACCTGCGGAATCCGGTGTCGACCAGATATTGACCATCGCGCCCATCGACAGGGTACTGAGCTTTCCCCCCTGGAAGTCCGCCGTCTGCGGCCCCTCATCGGCGACGAGCCGCCCCGTCACATGTGCATCGCCACCGCTGAAGGCTAACGCAGCGGTCTCCGCTTCGCTCTTGGATGGCGTCCAGCCGAGTGCGACGGCGACTCCGGCACCATCAGCATTAAGGTGGCCGACAACCCAGTATCCGTTGACCCCCCGGTTGAGGCGATCACTAAGCACGATTGTGTCGTGCGGAAGATACGTGCCACTCACGCTGACGCGTTGGCCGTCGGCAGCCGACCTGAGCGGGACTTGAGGTTTCGCAATCTCAGTAAGCGGGAGGGTGGTCTCCGTGGGGCGTTCTACGACGGCGCCGGTGCTGACGCTGCGGGAGAGTTGCCACTGGCTGAGGAGGGCGAAGCCTGCTGCAACGGCGAGGGCGAGCAGAAGTGCGGCGATCCAGCGCGGTCGCAGCGCGATTTTCCACATGAGGTCGAGGGTTCACATTCCTGATGCCGGCGAAGCAGTCAGTCTACCAAGCGAGCAGTTAACGGGAGTGGGGCCCGCCTTGCGGCGGACCCCACTGGTTTCCTGTTGTTGTCCTGTTACGAGGTCGGCCCGCAGCTGGTCAGGCTTTCTACCGCAGGGCTGAGAACACCGGTTCCACCTAGCAACACCAAGCTCGTCGCACCGAGGTGGCTGATCGCATCCAGCACGCTTTGCGGGATGCAGGTTGCCTGGCTTACGAACAGCGGAGCACCGTTGTTACCGGCGATGGCCGCACCCGCCAGGGCATCGGGGAACCCCATGCCTTGCGCGAGGTAGACCGTCGAGGCTGAGGTGAACTCGTCTGCGTTGATCGCCACCGATGTTGCGTATCGATCAATGCCTCCATTGCGTGTGACGTTGCCGGTTCCGAAGATCGTCCGGACTTGCGCCTCGATGGCCGCACTGACAACCCCGGCACCGCCGGCGATCTTGATCTTGTCCACTCCGAGATACGTCAACAGGTTCAAGGTTGCCGTATCGACCGAGCTAGCCATTCCGGGGATCAAAACTACCGGACCACCGAAGTGTGCCGCCGCGGGGGCCGCCGACAGGGCGTCCGGGAAGTCAGTTCCGGTCGCCAGGTAAGCGGTGCCCAGTGAGCCTGGACCCCACGTGTCGATTGCCAGTGCACGGGACGTCGCGTACCGGTCAATGCCAGCTACACGAGTTACCAACGGGTGGAATGACAGGGCGTTCAACGCGTTTTCCACAGCCGCGCTCACCGCACCAACACCACCCACAATGACGATCTCCGTCGGGTGCAACCTGTTGAGCTCGGTGACCACGACTGGGGGAAGCGACGCAGGTGCGGTCAACAGCAGGGGTGCATGGAAGTGGGCGGCTGCGGGGCCCGCGCTCAACGCGTCGGCGTAACCGAGACCGTTGGCAATGTAGACCTTCGTTGCGGTATTCCACTTCTCTGAGATCTTCACTGAAGTCTCATACCGGTCGACACCCGCAAGGCGACTCACGACGAGAGTGCCATTGATAACAGTCACGCCGAGGGACGTTTTCATCGCGGTGGTGTAACCCGCCAGTGTGCCGGTTGCCGTTACGACAATGGTCTTGCCCAGGTCACTGGCCGTCGGCGTGTAGGACAACGAAGTCGCACCCGAGATCGTCGCCCCATTTGCCTTCCACACGTAGGTGAGCGCAACACCTGAAGGAGCCCAGTCTGCAGAATGCAGATCGACATTCAGGGGCTGGCCTATCTTCCCCGTACCCGTGAGCGTCGGCGTCGCCGGCGTAATGGTTCCCTTCGCAACCGCAGCGGTCGGATCCGACGTGGCCGAGCCCGAAACGTAGTTCAGCTTCGAGCCGGTCACCGTCACCGTGATGACCGCGCCCGCCTCTGCTGCGGTCAGCGTGTAGGTCGACATTGTCGCACCGGAAATCGTGGTGCCATCCGCCTTCCACACGTACGTGAATGTCAGACCCGTCGCAGGTGTCCAGCCCGCTGCGTGCGCGTCAGCCGTAAGTACTTGGTCGACCGTGGGCGTGCCCGAGATCGTCGGCGTTGCCGCCACGATTACAGGTGACGCAACTGGGCCTACCGGACCGGAGGTTGCAGCAGCTGAAATGTAATCCGTCGCCGAGCCGGTCACCGTGACCGTGATCGTCTTGCCAATTTCGTTATCGGTGACCGTGAAAGTTGGCGACGTCGCACCCGAGATCGGGGAACCGTCCGCCTTCCACACGTAGCCATAGGTCAGGCCCGACGTTGGTGTCCATGTGTCATCGTGCGTGTCCACCGAAAGTGAGCCACCAACGAAGGCACTACCGAGGATCTCCGGCGTTCCCGCCTGGATCTGCGGAAGCCCAATGGGACCAAACCCGGCGGAGGTTTCGCTCGCCGTGGTGTAACCGGCAAGAGTTCCCGTCACCGTGACGGTGATCGTCTTGCCGTTTTCGGCGCCAGTGAGAATGTAGGTCGAACCCGTCGCGCTAGTGATGGCTACGTTGTCCGCATACCACTGGTAGGTCAACGCGACTGTACCCGGGGACCAGGCGCCGGCGTCAGCGGTGAGCGTCTGCCCGACGAGGGGGTTGCCCGAGATGGTGGGAACCGCAGTCGTCAAGGTCGCCGGAGCGATGGTGACACCCAGCGAGGGAAGCGAGGAGACAGGTGCGTAGTTGGGTGCTGAACCTGTCACCA
>JBDTCD010000117.1:0-5520 GCA_039923755.1 Terrimesophilobacter sp.
GGCATCACGGGAGGCGGTCGTGTTCGATTCGATCCAGTCGATGTAACGTGACTCTGTAATGCACGTCAGAGCGTCCTTGTCGGTCACACCGAAAGAATTGGCGAAATTGGCAAAGTCCTTCGCGCTCCAGCCATCCGATGCCTGGCTGTGGTTGGCGAACAATGCGGAGTGGAAGTCCGGCCAATTCTGGGCATCCTTGGCCGCCACACACGCCGCAGCAGAGCCGGCAGCAGTCCCGTACGCGGTGACGATGCGGATCGGATGGAAACTGACGACCGCGTCGCCTTTCGCGGCGAGCGCCAACAGCGTCGGACCCACTGCTGCTTCGTAGTCTGCGCAGTGCGGGCAGGAATAGTCCTCGTACAGGTCGATCGTGACCGGCGCATCCTTCTTCCCCACAATGACTGCGGTCCCTCCGACCGCGAACGGGGTTCCGGCTGTTCCCTGCAGAGAAATCGTGCCATCCGCTGACGGCGGATCAGCCTGAGTCCTGTTGCCCTGTGCGAGAAGCACGCCGCCCACAATGGCGCCAACGACGAGGAGGATCCCGACGACGATGCCGGCCTGGATGATGACGGTTTTTCGCCGTTCGGACCGTTGTTGCTCGAGTCGCCGCCGGTTCGCCTTTTCACGGATATCGATGATCCGCTGGGAATCTTTTTTGGCCATGTCGTCACGCTCTTTCTCTTGGGAAGTGGGGGCGACTACTAGTCAGAGTGTCAGTTTTTGCCTTGCGCTGCGACCGCAGCGGCGCCGGCCGCTGCTGCCTCTGGGTCCAGGTATCGTGACGGCGCGGACGGCATGAAGTCCTGACCCAGCTCATAAATAAGAGGGATGCCGGTCGGAATATTGAGGCCCGCGATCTCGTCGTCGGAGATACCGTCGAGGTGCTTCACGAGAGCGCGCAACGAATTTCCATGCGCTGTGACGAGCACCGTCTTGCCCGAGCCCAAGGCGGGGATGACGTCGGATCGCCAGTAGGGCAGCATCCGCTCGATCACGTCTTTGAGGCACTCGGTGCGCGGCATCTCGTCGGTCAACCCCGCATACCGCGGGTCATGCGCCTGGGAGAACTTGCTGTCGTCGTCGATGGGCGGCGGTGCGATATCGAACGAGCGTCGCCACGTCATGAACTGTTCTTCGCCGAACTCCGCGAGCGTTTGTGCCTTGTCTTTGCCCTGCAGCGCGCCGTAATGGCGCTCATTGAGCCGCCAGCTCCGCTCCACAGGGATCCAGTCTCGATCGGCTTCGGCCAATGCCGTATTCGCGCTGTGGATCGCGCGCTTGAGAAGGCTCGTGAACTGGATATCGGGGAGCAACCCTGATTCAGCGAGCAAACGGCCGGCGCTCTTCGCCTCCTGCCACCCGAGGTCAGTGAGGGGAACATCCACCCATCCCGTGAAGAGGTTCTTCGCATTCCAGTCGGACTGGCCATGACGGAGCAGGATGAGCGTGTGAGTCATGTGCCCAGTTTATCGAGGGCACCTGAGGGTCTTACCGCAGTCGCGGTATGCGCGGGACATCGGCGACGGCGCCGGCAGTCGGCGGCACGATGACCACCTGACCCGCAGCGACAACAACTCCGCCGACCGGGATCGAGAGCACGGCATCCGGATCGGTCGATCGCTTCACAACGGCGAGGGCGATAGGGCCGAGTTCGAAGTGCCTGGCAACACTCGTGATGCGGCCAACGACCGTGTCGTCGAGCAACACCTCGTCGCCTTCAAGCGGAAGGACCGCGTCAGAACCATCGAGGTGCAGCATGACGAGTCTGCGTGGCGGATGACCGAGGTTGTGTACTTTCGCGACGGTTTCCTGGCCGCGGTAGCAACCCTTTGTCAGGTGTACTGCGCTGCGCAGCCAGTCCAGTTCGTGCGGAATGGTTTTCTCATCGACCTCGGTGCGAAAACTCGGACGCCACGCCGCAATCCGCAGAGCCTCCAGTGCCATGAGACCCGCCGGTGTGTTCTTCGCCGCCAGCGCCAGCGCCGATCGCTCCATGAGCACTTCGGAATACGTCCAGGTCGAGGCCGGGTGCTCCGTTGACGTGGAGTATTGGTAGCCGCCCTGCGTCACGGCCGACCACGGGTCGTGCCAGATCAGCGCAACACCGTTCGGGGCGGCCGGGGTCAGCGGAGGGGTCCCAAGCGTTCCTATCGTGGCGTACTCGGCTGTGCGATCGGCGACCTCGACCCGCAGCATGAATCGCATCGAGTCGAGCCAGGCTCGCAGAGGCTCAGCGTCGTCACCGTCGACGAGCAGCCACGCGGCCACACCGTCGTCCAGGACCCGGATGTCGTGCTCGATGCGCCCCGTCTGCCCGAGCAGGAGAGTCTCGGCGGAGCCACCCGGCTGCAGTCCGCGGATGCTCTGGCTCGACATCGAATCGAGCCAGGTCAGTCGGTCCGGGCCGGTGATGGAAAGCACTCCACGGTGGGAAAGGTCGACGACCGCAGTACCTGCGGCGAGTGCACGTTGCTCCACCATCGGGTTACCGTAATGCGCTGCAACTCCGGCCCCCACACCAGAGGCCTCTACCGCTCCATCGAGGGCAAGGAACTCAGTCGACACGGGCAAGCCTTCCCGACGCGTGGGACGTGAGTGGGCGGCCGAGCGCCGCCAGGTCCCACGCCCACAGAAGATGCCCGTCGACGAGCCCGTACATTCGAGTCGACGCGGTATGCGCTTTCGCACTCGCCGACCGCATGACGGCATCCGTGGCGAGGTCGATTCGCGCGGATTTCACCTGGCCGAGATAAAGCTCGCTTACACCGCCAGGATGAAGAATCGAGACTTCAAGGTCGAACCCGTCGTCATTGTTACGAAGTGTTTCAACCTCCTCAGCAGTCACGAACACCGGTTCACCTTCGCCAGCGAGAAGCCCTGGGCCCGGGTCGGCCTTCGTCGCGTCGCGAGCCAGGCGCCAGTATCCGGTCTCCGTCGCGAGCGGTGTCGGAAAGGGCTGATCGTCGGTGGAGTCGAGAAGCCAGGTGTAGGAGTTGTAGTTGAGGTGCGGCAGCCCGTCGTGGCTGAAGCTCACCCGTTGGCCGAACTCGTAGTTGCGCACATCCTCGCCGACCGGGTAGTTCAGGACACCTGTTCCCTCCCACACGCCGATCAACCACGCGATCGGAGCGAGTTCGGCAGGGAGCCCCTCCGGCAACTGCAGCATGACTGCGGCCTAGCGCGCGCCGCGGAAAAGGTTGTACAACACGACAATTGAGACGTATGCGATGGCGAGCGACGCGAGACCGAGAAGTCCGACGAAGGTGAGCTCAAGCGCGAGAAGCATAAATCGATTCTAGCCGCTTGCCAGACGCAGGAGGGCGAGGATCCCCGTGGCGATGCCCAGAATGAGCACGGCACCGCCGAGGGAGGCCATCACGCGGTTCACAAAACCCTCGCGCGTGAGTGTGGCAAGCTGCACCGCGAACGTCAGGAGAACCGCAGCAGCAAGTGCGATCGAGAGCCACGTGAAATAGTCGTCGGGCTTGCTCGCTACGCCGATGACGATGGCGCCAACAATCGTGAGGACCCAGACCGGCACGACAGTGCCTATCCGGAGATCTCTCGCACGGTCGGCCGACGTCACACACCCATCCTGCCCCATTTGCGCGCTGGAGCTGAGAGCGACGGTCATTTCTGACCGTCGCCGCGACGCCAGCGCCGACGACCGTCTCGGCCGTCGGTTTAGACTGTTGACCTGTCGAAGCCGGAGGGTCCTGTGGCTCAGCTGTTGATTCTCACCCCTGAAGGGGAGAACGACGCGCTGCCCGCTCTCGGTCTGCTCAGTCACCGGGTGAGGTGCATTCCTGCCGAGCCGGCCCAGCTTGTCAATGCGCCAAGCTGCGACGTCATTCTGGTCGATGCCCGCACCGACCTGGCCAGCGCGAAGTCGCTGTGCAAGATCCTGCACGCGACAGGGCTCATCGTCCCGCTCATTCTCATCGTCACCGAAGGCGGGCTCGCTGCAGTGAACGCCGAATGGGGTGCGGATGACCTGTTGCTCTGCACTGCAGGACCTGCCGAAGTGGATGCGCGCATCCGGATCGTGCTCGGGCGCAAGACAGAGAGCCAGAAGACGGGTCGAATCAGCGCCAGCGGCGTGGTCATCGACGAGGCGAGCTATTCCGCGAAGGTTCGCGGTCGCCCGCTTGACCTCACGTACAAGGAATTCGAACTCCTGCGCTTCCTGGCTACGCATCCGAGCCGCGTCTTCACGCGCGAACAGTTGCTGAGCGAGGTGTGGGGCTACGACTATTTCGGAGGTACTCGAACCGTCGACGTGCACGTGCGCCGATTGCGCGCGAAACTCGGGGATCAGGAGTCGGTGATTGGCACGGTGCGAAACGTCGGATACCGCTTCAACGTGAACGATGAGGACGACAGTGAGCGTATCGCTGACACCGTCCATTCCTGAGTCCCTCGTCGAACTCATTGCCGCGGCGAAATCAGTCGATGGCCAGCCTCCGTTCTCCGATCAGAGCCTGCTGGAGCTTGAGAGGGGTGATCGCACGCTTGTGCGGACCGAACACGGGGCGGCAATTGTCGGGGACGATGAGGTCGAGCTCGTCATTGCACCGGATGAGCGCGGCCGCGGCCGCGGGGCGGCACTCGTTGAGTTCGTGTTGGCCGCACATCCGGCCGTGAGATACGCGTGGGCGCACGGCGATCATCCTGCCTCCCGGGCGCTTGCGAAACGGTTCGGATTCGAACCCGTCCGCACGTTGTTGAAGTTACATGCGCCTGTGTCGAACGGATCCCTTCACGACGCAATCACCGCGTTTCGCCCTGGCGTCGACGACGCAGAGTGGCTAGCGCTCAATGCGCGCTCCTTCGCCGGCCACCCGGAGCAGGGCAAGCTCACTCAACGCGACCTTGACGATCGGATCGCCGAACCATGGTTCCTCGCCGAGGACTTTCTGGTTCTCCGCGACGATGACGACATGATCGGGTTCTGCTGGCTGAAGGTCGAGGACGGCAACGCAACCGACGGCACGGCCGTTGACTCCACAGCGAGAAGCAATTCAGGCGAGTTCTATGCTGTGGGAATCGACCCCGACCGGCAGGGCGAGGGACTCGGACGGGCACTCATGGATGCCGGCTTCGCGAGACTGGCGAGCCGCGGAATCCGCACGGCCGAGCTCTATGTTGAGGCGGACAACGAAGCGGCACTCGCGCTTTACGGCCGATATGGGTTCACCCGGCACACTATCGACGTGAGATACCAGCGCACAGGAGGTTAACCGTTCTGTGCCCGGCGGGTGCAATGATCGAAGAATGGATCCGGACGATTACCTCGACGACACGGGGCTCGCAACCGACAGTCTCGATGACGACTACGAATCGACGTGGGTCGACGATGGCACGCTGCCGCCCGATCGTTTTCTCGACCGGGAGCTGAGCTGGCTCGGATTCAACGAACGCGTTCTCGAACTGGCCGAGGATGAAACGGTTCCCCTGTTGGAACGCGTCAACTTCCTCGCCATCTTCGCCAACAACCTCGACGAGTTCTTCATG
>JBDTCD010000118.1:0-5976 GCA_039923755.1 Terrimesophilobacter sp.
ATGACCGCGATGGCAGCGACCAAAGGCACGCGGGAACGTCGGACAGGTTGGCGTTCGGCTTGTGTCGAAGTCAAGGAATCACTCCTGGCTCAGGAAACGGGATTACACCATCGTAACCGCTGCCCGCGCCCGGCGTTCCGTCGCTAGCCGCCAGAGCAACTCGGAAGAGACGCCGTGCCATTTCCGGATTCAATCGCTTTAAGCGCGGCGAGCGAATCCTTGAGCGTGGAGACGGCGACGACGGTGAGCCCGGAGGGCACGTGACCGGCTACCTCATCACAGTTGGACTTCGGTGCGAGGAACCAGGTCGCCCCCGCCCTCAGCGCACCGTACATTTTCTGGCGGATGCCGCCGATGGGGCCCACCACGCCGGTCGAATCGATGGTTCCGGTCCCTGCCACCTTGTGACCGCCGTTGAGTTCGCCAGGAGTGAGCTTGTCGATGATCCCGAGAGCAAACATCTGCCCGCCGCTGGGGCCGCCGACGTTCTGAAGTTGGATCGTGATGTCAAACGGGAAGGTGTAGTCAATCGACGGATAGACACCGACGATGGGGGCCGGCGGTGACTCTGTACTCATCTGCGGCGTGACCGACACGGTGGACTGAGTCCCATGTCGAATAATCACGATGGGGATCGGTTTTCCTGCACCCGATTCCGCGATCACGGCGCGCATGGTGTCAACACCAGTCACATCGTGTCCGTTGACAGAGACGATGATGTCCCCCGGCTCGAGAATTCCTTTCGACGCGGAATTATCCGTCAGGGCGCCGACGGTGACGATGCGCGGCAGTTTGTACCCCAGTTCCGTGAGGGCAGCCGCAATGGCATCCTTTTGGGAATTTGCCATCTCGATGCGACCGTCATTATTTGATTGCTGCACGGTATAGCCCGCAGGATAAAGTGCACTCAGCGGGAGTACGGCCTTGCTTGGGTCAAGCCAGGCTGTAACGACCTCGAACCAGTTCGGCAGCGACTGCGGGTCCCCGATCGAACTCACCGTGAGCAGGTCGAGCGCCCCGGCTGTGGGGTAGGTTCTCTCCTTCGGAATGTCGATGAGGGGCACTTTCGAACCACCGACGGTGACGTCTCCGAGAGTGTTAAACACGGGACCCGGCATCTCGATGACGTAGGGAGAGGGCACCAACGCGAAGACGCACAGCGCGAGGAAAGTGATCGCTACAATCCAACCGCCAATCCACCGTCCGACACCTGAACGGCGCGGCGTCGGATAATCGACGTTGTCGAAGAGAGCCACGCGAATCCTTTCGAGATCCCCTGTTCGCCACAGGCGCACCGCAAGAGTCCAAGCCTAGGTGAAATCACAGCACCGTCCTGTGTACAGCGGCTAGCGTAGTTTTCATGCCTGACAATTCGGACCGAGGCCCCGCCGGGCCCGACGACGACTTCGACCCTGAAAAAGACATCCGGGACATGCTGCGTGACTTCCTCTCCGGCAACTCCGAGATCGACCCCAGCAAACTCGCGGGAGCCGCTGGCTTACCCAACGACCCTGCCCTCATCGCCCAGTTGATGAGCAAGTTGCAGGAGGCCCTCCAGAGCAGTGGCGACGGGATCAACTGGGATCTCGCTTTGGAGCAGGCCAAGTCGGTCGCAGCACGTGAGCGCACGCCGTCACTTCCGGCCGAACGCTCAGCACTCGAGCAGGCGTTCCATGTTGCTGCACTGTGGCTGGACGATGTGACCTTCATCTCCGAACTGACCTCGGCACCGCGACTGATCAGTCGCACCGAGTGGGTGACGTCGACCATGCCGATCTGGACGCAGTTGGCCGAACCCGTCGCCTCGAGTATCGCCGATGCTCTCACGCGGGTTCTTCACGACCAATCGCCCGACGACATGGGCGACATGATCGCTGGCGCGAGCAAACTCATGCGCAACGTTGGTGGGACTCTATTCGCGATGCAACTGGGTCAGGCTGTCGGGCAACTCTCCACCGAAGTGGTCTCTGGGGGAGACGTCGGCATTCCCCTTCTCGGTGGCGAGGAAAGCGCGGCGGGCAGCGCCATTCAGGCGGCGATCATCCCTCAGAACCTTGACGAATTCGGCGCGGGGCTCGACATCGAACTCGAGCAGGTTCGCCTGTACCTCGCCGTTCGCGAACTGGCGCACGCACGCCTCTTCCGTCACGCTCGCTGGCTGCGGCTGCAGATGCTGACCTCGATTACCGAAATCGCCCGCGGTATCACGATCGACACGTCCCGTCTCGAAGACCTCGTGGAGGGGTTCGACCCCACCGACACCGAATCGCTTCGGCTGGCGGTCACCAGGGGCGAACTGCTTGCCCCCAAAAACGAACAGCAACTCGCGGCCCTCGGTCGGCTGGAGACGACCCTGGCGCTCATCGAGGGCTGGGTGGATGTGGTCACTGCCGACGCGACGACGAGGCTCCCAAAGTCGGGGGCGATCGCCGAGACCGTTCGGCGACGGAGGGCATCCGGTGGCCCAGCGGAGTCCGCATTTTCCACGCTTGTCGGGCTCGAATTGCGGCCGCGTCGTCTGCGCGAAGCTGCGGCGATGTGGCAACAGCTCACGGAAGCCGTTGGCGCAGAGCGGCGGGATGCGCTGTGGTCGCACCCCGACCTGATTCCCACGAGTGACGACATTGATGATCCCGCAGCGCTCATTGCGCGCGTGACGAACCCGGATCCTGAACTTGATGACGTTGATCGCGCCATTGAGGAACTCCTCAATGACGACGATGCGGACCGTCCCACCGAAGACTGATACTCCGCCTGTGGATTGATTCTGCCGACGGCAGCGGACCACGAGCATGATGTCGGGATGGCACTCATGCTCGACCCCCGACTTCCCCTCGTCTGGCGCAGCCCGGATAGCCTCCAGCTCGGAGTGGATTCACCGCGAGTGGTCATGACCGCTGTCTCGACCGCTCACGAGCGCATGCTCACGGCGCTGGCCGTCGGAGTAACACCGTCAGGACTCGCGCTCATCGGCTCTGAGGGCGGCCTGGATGCGGACCAGATCGCGGCATTTCATCGCGCCATCCAGCCCGCGCTTGCCGTGCCGGCCGTGGCACCGCACGTCATCGTCACCATCACCGGCGATGGGCCCACCGCTGATCGACTCGAGTGGAGGCTGCGCGAGGCGGGTCTGGAACCGCGGCGAGCACAGAGCCCTGGGAATGGCGCCTCAGATACTGGCGCCCCAGATACAACAGACCTGGCTGTCGTTCTCGGTCATTTCGTGCTCGACCCTGACGTGCGCCAACACTGGCTGCGGCGGGACATTCCACACCTTCCCGTGATCTTCGGTGACACAAGCGTGACCATCGGACCCTTCATTGAGCCCGGTGACGGGCCTTGCCTCTACTGCCTTGAACTGCACAGAATGGACGCCGACCCAGCGTGGCCCGCTCTCGCTTCTCAGTTGCTCGGGAGGCGCAGTAGCGCGGAGACGCCCTTCTTTGCGAGCGAAACTGCGAACGTCGCTGCGCGAATGGTCCTCTCCCGCGCGACGGCGTCGGCATCGCCGTGGGCAACATCCATCACCGTCGACGCTGAAACGGGGGAACGGATGCCTCGACCCTGGTCGCGGCATCCGGACTGCGGATGCGCAGGAATCCCCGATATCAGCGGGTTACGTCGGCGAGAAACCGCGATGCAGAGTTCACCCCCGGTCGCTGCTGGTGTGATGCCGCCCAGGAGAGATGGAGGCGCTTCCGTGCCCGGGTGATGCCCACGTAGAGCAGCCGACGCTCCTCATCGATGGCGGCATCCGTAGTCGCATAGCCGATGGGCACCAGGCCCTCCTGCAGGCCGACGAGAAAAACAACATCCCATTCAAGGCCCTTCGCGGAGTGCAACGTTGCCAGGGTGATTGCGGACATGGTGGGCTCGTGCTGACTCGAGACCCGCTCGGAAAGCTCCGCAACGAACTCCGTAAGTCCTGTGCCCGGAGGTTGCTCTTCGGCGAGCAGCATGAGCGCATTGAGTGATTCCCACCTTCCGCGCACTGCGCCGCCTGTCTCCGGCGGGTCCTGGGTCCACCCGAGTGAGCGCAACACGTCGCTGACGGTCTTGAACAACGCTTCATCTGACCTCACGATCGTGGCGCCTTTCAGCATCATGATCGCCTGCTTGACTTCGGCAAGCTCGAAAAACCGGGTTCCTCCGCGCACCTGGAAGGCGATCCCTGCGTCGTCGAGGGCCGTGCCGATGACCGCAGATTGCGCGTTTATCCGGTACAGGATGGCGATGTCCTGGGGTTTCACCCCCGCAACGAGCAGTTCCTCGATGCGTGCCGCTACCTCCCGTGCTTCCGCCGAGTCGCTGCGATAGGCATCCACCGTAGGTGACTGTTGCGCGGTACCGGCGCGCTCGGTGTCTGCGCCCGCGGCGATGAGGCTGAGCGCCCCGGGTCGATCACGCATGAGGCGATTACCGGCGTCGACGATCGCCGGTGTTGACCGGTAGTTTCGCTCAAGTTGTGCGAGCGTTGCGTCCGGATAACGCCTCGGGAAGTTCAGCAGAAAGTCGGGCGTTGCGCCTGTGAAGGAATAGATTGTCTGGCTCGCGTCGCCGACGACGCAGAGTTCGGACCGATCCCCCAGCCAGAGATCGAGCAGGCGCTGCTGAAGCGGCGACACATCCTGGTACTCGTCGACGGTGAAATAGCGATACTGCTCGCGCACCTGTTCGGCGACTCGCGGCTCTGAGTCGATCATCCCTGCGCACGCGAGGAGCACATCCTCGAAGTCCAGCTGCCGACGTGAGTCCTTAAGATTCTCGTACGCTCGCTGCAACGCGACGACTTTCGCGAGGTCGAGGGCGGGCGGCACGGGCCGCTCTGATGCCGCGTACTCCTCGAGCGAGAGGCAGGAGATCTTTCGCCATTCGATTTCGGCCGAAAGATCCCGCAGCGTCGCCGTATCGACCCTGATGCGGAGCGATTCGGCCGCTTGACCAAGTACGCGCGCCTTTCCCTCCAAGATGCTCGGCATCGTCCCTCCGACAACCTGCGGCCAGAAGAACGCCAACTGCGAAAGAGCGGCGGCATGGAAGGTGCGGCTGGCCACTCCGCCGGCGCCCAACCGGCGAAGCCGACCACGCAATTCGGATGCTGCGCGCGTGGTGAAGGTGATCGCCATGACCTTCGACTCGGTGTACACGCCGGTGGCCACTCCGTAAGCAATGCGGTGGGTGATGGCCCGCGTCTTACCCGTACCGGCTCCTGCCAGCACTCGCACTGGGCCCCGCAGCGACTCCGCCACCATTCGTTGCTCCGGATCAAGCCCATGCAGCAGATCGTCGGCGCTCACTCTGTACCGAGCCACTGGTCAATAATGACGCGCGCGATCGACGCGGGCCCCGGGAGGATAAGACTTGATTCACTGCGCAATTCAGCTCGGCTGAACCACCGCAGGTCGAGGATTTCGGTGCCATCTGGAGTGAGCGCCCACTCCCGAGCGGGGTCGGCGAGCGCGCGGAATCCCACCATGAGCGAAGCGGGGAAAGGCCATGGCTGCGAGCCAAGGTACATCGGGTCGATAACCCGAATGCCGGATTCCTCGAATATTTCGCGCACGACAGCGGCTTCGAGTGACTCCCCCGGCTCGACGAACCCGGCAAGCAGAGAATAGCGATCGTTCTGCCACATGGCGTTGGATCCGAGCAACAGACGATCCTCGTCATCCACGACTGCCACGATGATCGCAGGGTCGGTGCGGGGAAACACTTCGGCAGCGTCTCCGGCTGCCCGCAGCACCCAACCACCTTGTTCTGGCACAAGTGGTTCGCCCGTGCGGGGCGAGAATCGGTGCGTTGCGCGCCAGTTGGCCAGAGCGACCGCTTCAACGAGCAACCCGGCATCGCGATCATCGAGCACGGCAGCCAACTCCCGCATGCCGAGCCACTCTTCTTCAGCGCCAAGAGCCAGTGCCGCGTCATCGTCGAGGTCAACCGCGAGGATGGCGGTGCCGACGGGTTCTCTGCTGGTCA
>JBDTCD010000119.1:0-5891 GCA_039923755.1 Terrimesophilobacter sp.
GGTGTGCGGAGTCGAGTTCAGTAGCCCGAACACGGCGTGCGCACGCGTTCGGAGCACGGAGCGTTCCAGTCCTGGCGCGAGATACTCAAGGACATCGACCCAGAGCTCAACGTAACGGCGCTGTAGCGTGCGCACGGCATGCCGGTCGTCGTCAGCCAGTTCCTCGAGTTCGCGATCCTGCACGCGGATGACGTCGGCATTGTCGAGAGCAAAGTCCGTGTGGAATGCCACGAGAGCTCGCAGTGCTTCGGTTCCGCTCGAGCGGGAGAGCACCTCCTGCCCGCCGGAGAAAAGACCTTCGCTTGCGTCGACGAGGATGGCGGCGAGAATCGCCCGCTTGCCCGCGAAATGTTTGTACAGCGCTGGGCCACGTACTCCGGCCGCCGCACCGAGGTCTTCGATCGAGGTACCCGAGTAGCCTTTCTCGGCGAAAAGTCGGGCCGCAGCGGTGAGGAGCGCGTCGCGCCGGCTGGCTTTCGCTCGACCGCGTGCGGTCATTACACCCGAGTGCTCCGCAGTCACGATTCCCTTCTCCGCCGTAGACAAATCAGTTAGCGATCACTAACCTAGTTCTCACGGGGCAACATTAGCCCCAGCACTCGTCTCACCACAAGCAACTGCAGCCCACGAAGCCAACGAACCAGCCCACGAAGCGGGAGTCGTCGATGGAAACCCTGAACAGCACGCTCGATGCGGGCAGCGACATTTTCCTTGCGAACGACGCCGCGCAGCGCGATCTCGTCATCGAGCTGAATGAGCGTTTGCGGACCACCGCGCTCGGCGGCTCTGCCTCCTCACGAGAGCGGCACGTTGGCCGTGGCAAGCTCCTTCCTCGCGACCGCGTCGACCTGCTTTTGGACCAGGGCAGCCCTTTCCTTGAGGTTGCACCTCTCGCCGCATACGACCTGTACGACAACGACAGCCCTGGTGCCGGACTCGTCGCTGGCATCGGGCTCGTGCATGGTCGGCACGTCATGATCGTTGCCAACGATGCGACGGTCAAGGGCGGCACCTACTACCCGATGACGGTCAAGAAGCACCTGCGTGCCCAGGAGATCGCCTTCGAGAATCGCCTGCCCTGCCTCTACCTGGTCGATTCGGGCGGTGCGTTCCTCCCGAAGCAGGATGAAGTTTTTCCCGACCGCGACCACTTCGGGCGGATCTTCTTCAACCAGGCTCGGATGTCGGCTGCACGTATTCCCCAGATTGCGGCCGTGCTCGGCTCATCCACTGCGGGCGGCGCGTACGTCCCCGCGATGAGCGACGAGACGGTCATCGTCCGCAATCAGGGCACGATCTTCCTTGGCGGCCCCCCTCTGGTCAAGGCGGCCATTGGCGAAATCGTCACGGCAGAGGAACTGGGCGGCGGTGACCTGCATTCGCGCACCTCCGGAGTCACCGACCACCTCGCAGAGAACGACGAGCACGCATTGCAGATCGTGCGCGACATCGTGTCGACGCTGCCGGCACCGGGTCCAAGGGTGTGGGACGTCATCGAGTCGCGTGAGCCCAAGGTCGAGCCGGCAGAACTTTATGGTGCCGTTCCCGCCGACGTGCAGGGGCAGTATGACGTGCGCGAGGTCATCGCGCGACTTGTCGATGGCAGCGAATTCCACGAGTTCAAGCGCGAGTACGGCACGACCCTGGTCACGGGGTTTGCCCACATCCACGGGCATCCGGTCGGCATTGTCGCCAACAACGGAATCCTGTTCAGCGAGTCCGCGTTGAAGGGCGCGCATTTCATTGAGTTGTGCGACCAGCGCGGTGTCCCTCTGGTGTTCTTGCAGAACATCTCCGGATTCATGGTCGGTAAGGATGCCGAGGCCGGCGGCATCGCCAAGGACGGCGCGAAGATGGTGACAGCGGTGGCAACGACGCGAGTGCCCAAATTCACGGTCGTGATTGGCGGCTCGTTCGGGGCTGGAAACTACTCGATGTGTGGCAGGGCCTACAGCCCGCGATTCCTCTGGATGTGGCCAGCGAGCCGCATCTCCGTCATGGGTGGTGCGCAGGCTTCGAGCGTTCTGGCGACGATCCGACGCGAGCAGGTCGAGGCGCGCGGGGACGAGTGGTCCGCTGATGAGGAGTTAGCGTTCAAGGCGCCCATCGCCGCCCAGTATGAGCTGCAGGGCAGCCCGTACTACTCGACCGCGAGGCTTTGGGATGATGGAATCATCGACCCCGCGGACACCAGAACTCTGCTCGGGCTCGCTCTCGAGGTCGCCTCCCACACGCCGCTTCCCGACCCGGCCTTCGGCCTGTTCCGGATGTGAAGACCATGCCGATCAACGTCTCAGCTGTTTTTGGCACGGTCCTCGTGGCCAATCGGGGCGAGATTGCCTGCCGTGTCATCCGCACGCTGCGCGAGCTCGGCATCCGCTCGGTCGCCGTCTACAGCGACGCCGACCGCGGTGCGAAACACGTGTCGGATGCCGACAGTGCCATGCGTATCGGTCCGGCGCCGGCGCAGGAAAGCTACCTCAACATTCCCGCAATCATCGCCGCCGCGACCGAATCCGGTGCGAAGGCGATCCATCCCGGCTACGGATTCCTGTCCGAAAATGCGGAGTTCGCTCGCGCCTGCGAGGCCGCCGGAATAGTGTTCGTCGGCCCGGGGACGCAGGCTCTCGCACTCATGGGCGACAAGATCAGAGCCAAGAACCATGTCGAGAGTGCCGGAGTGCCGGTGATCCAGGGTGTTTCCTCGCCCGGGATGAGCAATGCGGAACTCGAAGCGGCCGCCGAGACGCTCGGTTTCCCGATCCTCATCAAGCCATCAGCTGGCGGTGGGGGAAAGGGAATGGAGCCGGTCTACGAGCGCTCCGGCCTCGCTGAGGGCATTGCAACTGCTCGCCGCGTCGCGAGGTCGGCGTTCGGGGACGACACCTTGCTCCTGGAGCGCCTCGTGAGCGCACCTCGGCACATCGAGGTGCAGTTGCTCGCCGACACGCACGGCAATGTCATCCATCTCGGTGAACGCGAATGTTCGCTTCAGCGCCGCCACCAAAAAGTCATCGAGGAAGCCCCGTCGCCGCTACTCAGCGAGCAGACGAGGGCTCGTATCGGAGAGGCGGCGTGCACTGTGGCGCGCAGCGTCGGCTACGTCGGTGCCGGAACCGTTGAATTTCTCGTCTCGGATGATTCACCGGACGAGTTCTACTTCATGGAGATGAACACGCGCCTGCAAGTGGAACACCCGGTCACGGAGCTTGTCACAGGGCTTGATCTTGTCGCATGGCAGTTGCGGATCGCTGCGGGCGAAGTGCTCACGGTGACGCAGGATGACGTCGTGCTGCGCGGCCACGCGGTCGAAGCCCGCGTGTATGCGGAGGACCCGGAGAGCGGCTTCCTTCCCAGCACGGGGACAATCCTCGAACTGCGAGAAGCGACGGGTGAGGGTGTCCGCGTCGATAGTTCCCTTATGAGTGGCATGGTCATCTCGCCGAATTACGACCCGATGCTCGCAAAAGTGATCGCCTGGGGCCACACGCGCAACGAGGCACTGGCTCGGCTCGACTCCGCGCTCACACAGACGACTATTTTGGGCGTTCGAACGAACCTCGAGTACCTTCGGGCGCTGATCTCAGATCCCGACGTTCAGGCAGGTCGCCTGGAGACCACCCTCATTGAACGGAAGCTTCCCGAGCTTGACTTCCGGCACCCGGATGTCGAACTCCTGTGCACCGCGGCGCTGGCCCTGTCGACGGGGATACTTAGTAACACTGCAACACTGCCTTCTGACGCGTGGTTTTCTGCGAAGGGGTGGCGAATGGGAGGGGTGCGTGCGCCGCGCACCTACCGGTTCGCGACGAGCTCCACCCAGCGCGCAGACGTCATCGTCGACGGCGAATCCATGCGGATTGACGGTTCCTCCTTCATCGTACGTCTCGTGAAAAACGTGAATCACGTGGTGGAGTCCGAAATTGACGGCGTGATCACCTCCTGGAGTTTCGCTCGTGATGGGGACACGCTCTGGCTCGGCCGGAACGGATTCAGCTGGCCACTCGGGATCGTCTGTACCGAAGCCCGCCTCAGGGAGAACCTCGCGGCGATCGAACGGGAGAGTCATCCGACCAGCCCTGAAGTGCGCTCGCCGATGCCCGGCACTGTCGTTGCTGTGGCCGTGACGAATGGCGACAGGGTTGAGGCCGGAGAGACGCTTCTCACCGTTGAAGCCATGAAGATGGAGCACAAATTGACCGCACCGGTCGCCGGAGTCGTCGCGATCACCGCTCGAGCCGGAGATCTTGTGAAGCTCAATGAGCTGCTTGCCAGAATCGAACCGCTGGAGGTAACACCATGAACCCCGACCTTTCTGAGGACGAACGCGACCTGTCTGCGATGGTGAGAGACTTCGCCGATACCGTCGTCGCCCCACGGTCCTACGAAGCCGACACCAGGCATGAACTTCCGATGGACATCGTCGCCCAGATGGGAGATCTGGGTCTGTTCGGCCTGCCATTCCCGGAGGAAGTTGGTGGACAGGGCGGTGATTACTTCGCGCTGTGCCTTGCGATCGAAGCGCTCGCGCGAGTCGACCAGTCCGTGGCGATAACTCTCGAAGCGGCGATCGGCCTTGGCGCCATGCCGATCTACCGTTATGGCAGCACCGAACAGAAGGAGACCTGGCTGCCGGACCTCCTCTCCGGCAAAGCTCTTGCGGGATTCGGTCTTACCGAGGCGGAGGCGGGGTCGGATGCTGCGGCGACCCGCACGACTGCCGCACTGGTCGGCGGCGAATGGGTAGTCAACGGAACGAAACAGTTCATTACCAATTCGGGAACATCGATTTCCCGTTTCATCTCGGTGGCTGCTGTGACAGGGGAGCGAACTCGCGCAGACGGCACGGTGTCGAAGGAACTGTCCACCATCATCGTGCCGCACGGCACCCCGGGATTCACCGTCGAGCCCTCCTACGACAAGGTCGGCTGGCGTGCTTCGGACACGCATCCGCTCACGTTCGAGGACGTACGCGTGCCAGAAGCGAACCTGCTCGGCGAGCGCGGGCGAGGTTTCGCGAACTTCCTCCGCACCCTTGATGAAGGCCGGATCGCCGTGGCCGCACTGGCTACCGGGGCCGCTGACGGTTGCGTCGAGGAGTCGGTAAAGTACGCGAAGTCCAGGAACGTGTTTGGTGTTCCGATCGCGAGGCACCAGTTCATCGCGTTCACGATCGCACAGATGCAGGCGCGGGTGCACACCTCCAGACTCGCCTGGTATGACGCTGCACGGCGCTGCGATGCGGGGTTGCCGTTCAAAACGGAAGCTGCGATCGCGAAACTCGTCGCCAGTGACGCAGCAATGCGCAACGCGAGGGATGCAACCCAGATCTTCGGTGGATACGGTTTCATGAATGAGAGTCTCGTGGCACGCCATTACCGTGATTCGAAGATCCTGGAGATTGGCGAGGGTACAAACGAAGTGCAGTTGATGATCATTGCGCGATCGCTCGGGCTCGATGGTGAGTCAGAGAACAGCAAGGGGAGGTAGAGATGACCGATGAGACGGCGGCGGCCGATCGATCCGACAGCGGTCGCGAAATTCTCCAGCGAGGACTGTATTTCGAGGAATTCGAGGTGGGCACCCGATACCTCCACCGCCCGGGCAGGACGATCTCCGAAGCGGACAACATCCTGTTCACGACCATGACGATGAATACGCAATCCTTACATCTTGATGCGGCATGGTCGGCAACCCAGCCGTTTGGCCAGCGCCTCGTGAACTCCATGCTCACGCTCTCCACGATGGTCGGCAGCTCGGTCGCGCAACTCACCGAGCGCACGATCATCGGCAACCTGGGATTCGAGAAGGTCGTGTTCCCGCATCCGGTGTTCCACGGCGACACGCTGTACTCCGAAACCCTTGTCGCCTCCAAGCGACTCTCGGTGTCG